>JAZRRF010000053.1:0-28910 GCA_045650465.1 Alistipes sp. | reverse complement strand
TGCGAGCAGCTTCAAAATAGCCACAGCATATAACTTTGCAATAGGATGTCTGCTCGGCTCTTTTGGCATCTGTTCCTTTCAAAGTGAAAACTGAAAACTGAAAAGTGAAAACTGAAAGGTACGGTGCCTACGGCGTATGTTTATAAAAGTCAAAGACTTTTAACAATTACTAATTACTAATTACTAATTGTAACATAGGGGGCGTAAAATATTAAAATAATTTGGGAGGCTGTCGGCAGGTTTGTTAGGCAGCCTCTCTCCAACAAAAAGTATGCATAGACTACTTGAATTTATAAGGCGTATATATGTCTTTGTGATATTCCTCCTATTGGAGGGCATAGCGCTCTACACCTATGCCACATCCTCGCCATATACCGAGGCGAAGATTCTTGCACGCACAACAGCTACAGGTGCGGCGATAAGTGGTGCTGTATCAGATGTAGGGCACTTCTTCTCGCTCAAGTCAGAAAATCGTAAGCTCACAGAGCGTGTGGCAGTGCTAAGTGCAGAACTTGTAGCTATGCAAGAGCAGGAGAGGGAGGCTGGCAGGGTAGATACTCTGCAGGGCTACTTCAAATATCACTCGGCACATGTGGTGTCGATGACAACAAACCGCAAACAAAATCATATAATACTCGACCGTGGTTCGATGGATGGCATAACCAAGGATATGGGTGTGATAACGCCTAACAACGAACTTGTGGGTTATGTGATCTCGTGCAGCGACCACTACTCCGTAGTGCAGTCGTTGCTCAATGTGGACTTCCGCACAGGTGGTAAGCTTGTGGATAATGGAAATGTGTGCTTCATAAGCTGGAGTGCCAAGTCGAAGTATCATGTTGATGCCAATGACCTTAATGTCTATGCAGAGCCACAGGTAGGTATGGCTGTTGAGGTGCAGTCGGAGCGTCTGCCAGAGGGTATATTGATAGGTCATATTGAGGATTTTGAGCTTAACAACACACAGTCGGCATATAGTGCAACGATAGCCATTGCAGCGAAGATGGGTGCTTTGGCAGATGTGCTTGTTGTGGAGAACATGCGTAGTAAGGAGTTTGAGGAGTTACTCAAATAGTTGGCGAGGTGGCGGCGACTTATGCGTTGTACACCTCATATAATTTAGTTGCATATGTTTAAAAATATAGCATATTTCTGGATGGCGGTAGCGCTGCTATTTGCACAGATATTCATTCTTGATGAGGTCTCAATGGCTCTATGGCTCAGACCTATGATATTCCCATTGGTGGTGTTGCTTCTACCTATTGAGTGGCGTACGATATGGACGGTTTTGGTGGCGTTGCTGCTTGGTATTTTCATGGATGTCTCCTTGGGAGGTCAGGGACTCTATACCTCGACACTACTTCCGTTGGCGGTTATGCGTCGTTGGATATTGTATCTCACAACACGCCGCAGTGTTGAGGCTGGTGATCAGACATCGCTACTTTCGCGTATGCCACTACGCCAGGTGATGATATACATAGCTGCTATGTTGCTTCTACATCATGCGATGTTCTTTATGCTTGAGTCGTTATCCGTGGTAAACGCCCTGCAGCTTGTGACTACGGTGCTATTCAGCACACTGCTATCATCGCTCTTGGTATGGCCAATAGTGGGATTATTCCTTAAAAAAATTGTACGATAATGGATAGAGGCTATGTAAGATATAGACTGCTGCGTCTGATAGTCATTGGTGTGGGTATCTTCATCCTCATCAAGCTCTTCTCTATGCAGATACTCTCGGATGAGTATAACGACCGTGCTACATCCAACATTGTGCGTACAGAGATAGAGTATCCCATGCGTGGTGAGGTGTTGGATCGTCGTGGCGAGTATCTGGTTAAGAGCCGTGTATGCTACGATGTAATGGTCATATACCGTGAGTTGCCTAAGGAGGGTTTTGATACTATGCGTTTGGCATCTATCCTTGAGATTACTCCTGAGCGACTTATGCGCCAGCTTAAGCAGGCTAAGAGCAGCCCTCGCGCTCAGATACTCGTTACCGGTTACCTCTCGCAGGAGAACAAGCTTCTATTGGATGAGGGTGGCTTCAAGGGCTTTCATACCCGTTTCCGCACAGCACGCGAGTATCCCCGAAAGATTGGTGGCAACCTGCTTGGTTATGTAAGTGAGGTTACGGCGGATCAAGTGAAGAAGTGGGACTACTACGATGTGGGTGACTATATAGGTGTTGGTGGTGTGGAGTCGGCATATGAGACCTATCTCCGTGGCGAGAAGGGCGTGAGTTATCGTATCTACGATTCGCATGGTGCGCTAAAGGGCTCCTACAACGGAGGTTATGATGATATGCTCCCTGTCAAGGGTGCGCAGCTAACCTCGACGATTGATGCGCGTTTGCAGGAGTTTGCCGAGGAGCTCATGGAGGGAAAGATTGGTGCTGTGGTGGCCATAGAGCCCTCTACTGGTGAGATCTTAACTATGGTGTCATCACCAAGTTATAACCCCGACTTGATGGTTGGTCGTCAGCGTAATAATAACTATGCTGATATGTTGCACAATCAGCGACAACCTCAGTTTAACCGTGCTGTGAAGGCTAAGTATCCTCCAGGCTCTACATTTAAGCTGGTGCAGGGACTCATAGGCTTGCAGGAGGGTGTTCTACGCCCTTCGCAGAAGTATCCTTGTGACTTGGGCTTTAGCTATGGTCGCCGTAAGATGGCGTGTCATGCCCACTCTTCGCCTCTTGACCTTAAGGATGCTGTGGCGCACTCATGTAACGCCTACTTCTGCTATGTTTTTAAGGATATGATTACCAATAAGAAGTATGGCTCGGTGAAGGAGGGTGTGCGTGTATGGAACGACTATGTCTATAGCTTTGGCTTTGGTCGTCAGCTCGGTACGGATCTCTATGGCGAGGGTTCGGGTTATGTGCCAACACCTGAATACTACGATAAGGGGTATAATGAGCGTTGGAACTGGGGTACGGTCATCAACTGCGCTATTGGTCAGGGAGACTTGGGATGTACTCCGCTTCAGATGGCAAACCTCGCTGCTATTGTGGCCAACCGTGGTTACTACTATATTCCCCATATTATCAAGCATATTGAGGGTCGTGACTCTATAGATCGTCGCTTCTACGAGCGACACTATACCATGGTTGATTCTATTCACTTTGTACCTATTGTTGAGGGTATGTGGCGCGGTGTGCATGTTGCGGGAACATCGGGTAAGGCACGCCTTGAGGGTTTGGATGTGTGTGGTAAGACAGGTACAGCGCAGAATCCTAATGGTGAGGATCACTCTACCTTCCTCTCCTTTGCACCTAAGGACAACCCTAAGATTGCCATATCCGTATATGTAGAGCATGGTGGTTTTGGAGCCTCTATAGCCTTGCCTATAGCGAGTCTTATCGAGGAGCTATATCTTACGGATACGATTACGCGCCCACAGATGGTTGAGGATGTGAAGAACTATAAGCCTAACTATACGCGTAACTACGATAGGAAGCAGATGTTATATGACCAGAAGCGTCAGAGTAAAAAGTAGTGCCTATGTTGTCTGAATATCATATGTCAAATCGTGGTAGTAGCCGTTCGCTCTTCGGCAATGTCGATATGGTGGCTTTAGGTCTCTATATTGCTATCGTGCTTATAGGAGTACTATGCATCACCTCGGCATCCTTTGATCCCGATACCACAAATATATTCTCGCCTAAGCATAACTACATCAAGCAACTTGTGTGGGTGGCTATATCATGGACTATGGCCACTGTAGTGTTGCTTCTGGATAGGCGATTCTTTCATGCCTTTGCTTACCCGGCCTATGGCTT
Source organism: Alistipes sp. (assembly GCA_045650465.1). Classification (GTDB taxonomy): domain Bacteria; phylum Bacteroidota; class Bacteroidia; order Bacteroidales; family Rikenellaceae; genus Alistipes. The sequence goes on along the minus strand of JAZRRF010000053.1, from coordinate 25,123 downwards.
AGGTATTTTGCTGCTTCTGGCGGTGTTGTTCTTCGGTCGCGAGGTTAATGGTGCTAAGGCATGGTTTGAACTTGGCAGTGTGCGTTTGCAGCCTGTGGAGTTTGTGAAGATTGCTACAGCGTTGATGATGGCGCGTGTGATGAGCGACTACTCGTTTAATATCAACCGCTTTGTAGATCTTGTCAAGGTGGCGTTGATAATATTGGTTCCCTTTGGTATTATTGTTTTGCAGAACGATACAGGATCGGGCTTGGTTTTGGGAGCATTCCTCTTTGTGCTATATCGCGAGGGACTTACGAAGTATGTCTATTTCCCGATACTCTTCACTGTCGTCCTCTTTATAGCTGCGATGATGTTTTCGAAGGTGGTGATATTCATTGTGTTGCTCGTACTATTTGTGGCGTTTAGTGCTGTGCGTGTAAGGGAGATTGCTGGTCATGTACGCTTTCTTGCCGCGGTGCTTCTTGCGGCTCTGCTTCTTGCGGTGTTTACACCCCTAAGCGGCTATGCGGCGTTGATGATAGCGTGTGGTGTGGCAGCTGTAGGACTTACTGTAGTGGCATTAAGGACCCGTACGATGATGCTTCTATGGCCTATATTGATGTTTGTCTATGCCATGGTCTTTGTGCCAACCACTGATTTTCTATTCTCTAAGCTTGAGCCGCATCAGAAGAATCGAATACTAACCTTCGTGGGATTGGTCGATGACCCTAAGAATACGGGATATAATGTCAACCAGTCGAAGATTGCCATTGGCTCTGGCGGTATGTGGGGCAAGGGATTTATGGAGGGCACGCAGATTCAGTATGACTATGTCCCTGAGAAGCATACCGACTTTATCTTCTGCATCGTGGGCGAGGAGTGGGGCTTTGTGGGATGCTTTGTGGTTGTCGCACTATACATAGGTCTTATGTTGAGGCTTATGCGCATGGGAGAGCGAATAAAAGAGCCCTTTGGCAGAATATACTGCTACTCCGTGGCGGCGATTATACTCTTACATGTTATGGTAAATATGGGTATGACCATTGGACTGATGCCTGTGATGGGTATCCCGCTGCCGTTGATGAGTTATGGAGGTTCGTCGTTGGTGGCCTTTACATTACTTATCATGATAGCCATACGCCTCGATGCCTCGACCTCGGAGAGTGATATCTATGCATAAACAAAACGCCCAAAAGTTAAACTGAGATTATGGAGAACAGAAGATTGATATTTGTTACGAACGATGATAGCTACCTATCGAAGGGCTTTCGCAATATTGTGGAACTCGCTTCGGAGTTTGGTGATGTCATAGCCATTGCTCCTGACCGTGTGCAGAGTGGCATGAGCCAGGCTATAACCATCAATGCGCCACTCTTTCTACGCACTGTTGAGGAGTCTGAGGGGGTCAAAGTTTATGCCTTCTCGGGAACGCCCGTGGATTGTGCAAAGGTGGCTTTCGACCATGTCCTTGCGGGGCGTAAGGTTGATTTGGTGCTTTCGGGTATCAACCATGGCTCCAACGCAGCGGTAAATGTCATGTATTCGGGAACTATGGGTGCCGCCATTGAGGGTAGCTTCTATGGTGTGCCGTCCATTGGGTTGTCTGTTGATGACCACGATGCAGATGCCGACTTTGAGGGCGCCGTGAAGTATGGTAGGGAGATTATCTCTTCGGTGCTTGCAGCAGCTGATTCTCTGCCACGCCCCTTGTGCCTTAATGTCAATGTGCCACGCTGTGGTGTTGAAGAGATTAAGGGGGTGCGCCTATGTCGTCAGACACGCGGCTTCTGGCGTGAGGAGTTCTATGAACGAGAAGATCCACATGGACGCAAATACTTTTGGCTTACGGGAGCTTTCAAGAATGCTGAGCCTGAGGCTACGGATAGTGATGAGTGGGCATTGGCAAATAGATATGTTGCCGTGGTGCCTGTGCAGACAGATATGACGGATTATCGCCAGTTAACACACTTGCAGGGTGTAATAAAGTAACGGAATGACAGGTGTTGAGATACTTATAATCGTCTCTATTGTGATGCAGGTTGTGGCTATAGCCATCGCCCTGCGCTTGGTCAATAAGACTAAGTTCAAGGCGTTGTGGGTCTGCTGTATCATAGCTCTCGCGCTACTTTGTGTAGAGCGAGTCATGCAGTACAACATCTTCCAGGGTGCTGAGCCTTCGGACTTAACGCGTGCATGGGTGGGTATTGTGGTGTCTCTAAGTTTTTCGATATGTGTGGTTTGTGCAAGGCTCTTGGTCTTCCATGTGGAGCGTATGGCACACCTTCGTCAGATGCTCGAAAATAGATTTATGACGGCGTTGCTTCGCACTGAGGAGCGTAGCCGTGCAACCTTTTCGCGCGAGCTACACGATGGCCTTGGGCCACTGCTATCCTCGGCAAAGATGTCGCTATCGGCACTTAATCGTGCAAACCTTAAGGATAGCGAGCGCGCTATATTGATGAATACCTCGGCGGTTATTGATGAGGCGATACGCTCGCTGCGTGAGATATCGAATAACCTGTCACCCCATATTCTTAATGACTTTGGCTTGGCGCGGGGTATTAGACACTTTGTAGATCGTCTCGGTACGCTGCGCGATACCAATGTCGAGTTTATTACCTTGTTAAAGGATGAACGCTACGATTCTAACATCGAGGTTATACTCTACCGTGTGGCGTGTGAACTTATCAATAACTCGCTTAAGCATGCCTCGGCAACACATATCTTGGTGACACTCAGAGAGGAGCGTGGGCTGCTTATTATGGAGTATAATGATAATGGTATAGGCTTCAACTATAGCGATGTGGAGAATAATGGCATGGGACTTTCAAATATCCGTTCTCGCATATCGTCACTCAATGGTAAGTTCGAGCTAAGTAGTAGCGTGGGCAGAGGTATGAGTGCGAGGATTACGGTCTCGATAAATGGTGAGAACCTTCACCTCTCACCGCGCGACATTCGCGAGATTAAGGAGATGGAAGATAATACTAAACGAAGAAAGGAAAAATGGCAGAGAAAGAGATAAAAATAGCACTTGTAGATGACCATACACTCTTCCGTACAGGTCTTAGAGGCTTGCTTGCAGGGCGTGAAGATTTCAAGGTTGTTGCCGATTTTGGCAGTGGAGTGGAGTTTCTAAAGCACCTTCCCGAGCTCGATGTCGATGTGGTGTTTATGGATATAGCTATGCCTGAGATGGATGGCGCGGAGACTACACAGCGCGCCTTGAAGATTAAGCCCGATATGCGAGTTATCACACTCTCGATGTTTGGCGATGATAACTACTACTCGCTTATGGTGCAGTGTGGTGCATCTGGATTTCTGCTCAAGGACTCTGATATCGAGGAGGTCTATGCAGCCGTGGATGCTGTTATGGCGGGTGATAACTACTTCAGTTCTGTGTTATATGGCTCACTTACGCGCAACCTCAGCCGCAAGGAGAGTATGCCGCCAGACGATGAGGATTCACTCTCGGAGCGCGAGATTGAGATATTGGTTGAGGTGTGCGCGGGTCTCTCGAATCAGGAGATTGCCGATAAACTCTTTATTTCGAAGCGCACGGTGGATAAGCATCGTGCCAATATCCTCGAAAAGACAGGGTGTAAAAACACTGCAAACCTTGTGGTCTATGCCATAAAGAATAGACTCGTGGAGATATGATGTAAACTGAAAAGTGAAAGGTGAAAAGTGAAAGGTGTGGTGTCTGCGACGCTATATTTATAAGTAAAAAGTATGGTATCTGCAACGCATGTTTATAAATCTCATGCGAAGCATACCATACTTTTCAGTTTTCAGTTTTCAGTTTTTACTTTTATAGTCCTTTCCGCTTTATCATCCATGCAAGAGTGGTGTAGAGACCATCTACCGCAGGGCGTAGTGATGCTGGCAGAGCGTTGAGGAGTTTAAGTCTAAGGAGTTGGCGTTTAGAGAGTTTGGTGTAGCCAAAGGCTCTAATCGCTTTTTTTGCATCCTCCGTGCCGCCGCGTACAGACTGCGTTATTGCCTTACCAAGACCTATGCGGGCGATATACTCGTTGAGGGTGTTATCCTGCTTTGGGTCATATAGTTCGGCAATGCTATGTTGGCTCTGCTCGCTACGATATATCGCTGCTGAGCGGTTGGATGCCGAAAGTGAGTAGCGCACAAGAGACATCGGTGAGAAGGCAAACTTTGCCCCTTGTTGTATCATTCTCACCCATAGCCACTGATCCTCCCCTATGCGCATACCCTCGGGGAAGCCACCACACTTTAGCACCATCTCTCGGCTCAGTGTTGCCGTGGATGGAATGATGGGGTAGCGGCTCTTAAGTGCCTCCTCAGCAGGAGAGATATATCCCTCAGTTGTAGGCACTGCAGCGCGGGTATGTGTATTGTTTGTAACAATATCAAAGGCTGTGGAGTAGGCATCGGCATCGGGGTAGTACTCCATCATGCGGCATACCTCGGCAATATAGTTCGGTAGCCACCAATCATCACCATCAAGAAGTGCGATATAGTCGCCCACAGCCTCCTTAATACCTCTATTTCGTGCGGCACTAACACCGCTATTCTCCTGATTTATAAGGCGTATGCCCGCATCGGGGTGTGCAGCGATAAATCTCTCTACAACCTCCTTGGAACCATCCGTAGAGCCGTCATTAACAACGATAATCTCGCCCACCGAGAGGCTCTGCTCCACGACAGAGCGCAGCGCACGCTCAATATCAGTCTCCTTGTTATATAGAGGTATAACTACGGATATTTGTGAGGACTCTGCACTTTGCAATCTCTCGCTAAAAGCAAGTATCTCAGGTGCGTGGTTGAGGCGTTTCTCCTCGGGTAGCCATTTCTGAATATCGCCATAGTGGTTGCGTAGGTAGCTCTCTATGTTTGCTGGAGCCATGACCATAATATCACCAAACATACGCTCCTCAAGATGTTCAATATCCCTAACGGGTATCATATCTTTAGGCATACGCACGATGTTGTAGCGCGAGGCGGAGGTGCTGTTGTAGCGTGTTAGCTCGGCGTTGAGTTTATTGTATATTTTCTTTTTGTTGTAGAGCGATGATACAAGGCGTATAGCAAGGCACGAAGGCATGCTCTTAGGAAATACAACGCCATTGTTTGGCTTGCCAAACCAGCGCCATAGCCATACACTCTTAGCCATGAAACAATTTATCCAAAAGCCGACTTTAGCGCGTTGTTTGCGTGCAAGGCGTTCATCATCAGGGATACGGTCGTAGGGGAAGATGTCGATATATATGCCCTCTGAGATAGGCAGCCCCACCCACTCGCTCTCCACAAAGCGTGTACCCACCTTACGCACCTTGGCAAAGTAGAAGGTGGTATCAGGCTCGGTGCTAAACTCTTGCAGAGTGTATTGTTTGTCGAGGAGTGCTGGAGCCTCACGAAGAAAACGCTCATAATTATCGCGTGTCATGCCTAGGTCTATATCATCGTCCCACGGCACTATATCATCGAAGAAGTGTACACCTATGGCTGTACCACCCTGTATGAAATAGGGAATGTTTGCCTCATTGCATACACGCACAACCTCGCGAAGAGTCTCCTTTAACTCGCAGTGTAGCTGGCGTAGTATATCGCTGTTATATTTCATTATAGAATATTGTGTATAAGTAGGTTGCAGCCGCGAATATCGCTTCCTGCAATGCGTCCCTCTATCATGAAACCGTTGTTGGGAAGCACGCGACCAATATCCTGAGTCTGAATAAAGGCGCAGGAAGATAGGTTGGCAAGGTCGATAATATCTATGCCGCCACGCATGCTTTGTGGCGCATGGTCAAAGGGGTCGTTAACATCGCGCACCATGACGCGCATCCAGCGTGGGGTGTAGAAGATGCCGCCACCCTTGGAGTAGGCCTGTGAGGTTAGCTCCGCCATGCCATACTCCGAGTGTATGGACTCCACGCCAAAGCCCTCGCACAAAATCTTGTGTAGCTCACTTTTAGAGAGCTCCTCTCGGCGTCCCTTCATGCCACCAGTCTCCATGATGATCGTGTTTTGCAATTTTGGGGCATGCTTCTCGGCGACATCCCATAGGGCGTAGCTCACGCCAAGCAAAATCTTTGGCTTAGGGTCGCGCTCTATATCTTCGATAAGTTTTTCGTAGTCGTTAAGGTAGAACCCTCCTGAACCGCAACGCTTGATAAGCGTATCGACCATATAGACCAGCGACGAGCCTTCGCGCTCCAAGTAGTTGGGCAGAAGACCATATATACTCCACATCTCGGTTGCTCCGTAGAACTGCTCAAATGCTCGGGTAAAGGTCTCTCTGTAGATCTCGAGTGATGCCATAAGGTGACGCGAGGCTACCGTTGAGCCTGTGTTACTCGATGTGAAGATAATCTCTGGTGCCTCCTCGCCACAATATACATCGCTACTCTTGAATAGCTCGATAGGAAGAAATGGAATATCCTCAACATCGCAAACCTCAGCGGGGTTGATGCCTAAGAGTTCTATATATCTGCGATATGGCTCACACCTCTGTGCCTGATAGCGAAACAACCTTAAGGCGCAATCTCGGAATTGTGCTTCGTTGCCGATGTTTAATATTGACTTTAAATCTACCATAGATAAAAACTATATCAACCTACAAAGTTAAGCACTTTCTAAGAGAAACGCAACTATTTGTCTATTGTGTGTAAAATAAATTCTTAAAGTCGCAGATGCCCCAAAAAAAAGCACTATCTTTGTCGAGTAATTAAATACTATAGTAGATATATGTTTCAACTAAGAAAATTTGTAATGCTTTGTCTCTCATCCATGACTCTAATGTTTGGATGCCAGGAGGGTGAAATTGACCCAAACAACCCACCACAGCTTATTCTTGATACCAATGAATTAAATATTGATGGCGGAGGTGGCGATATATCGGTGTTCTATGTTGTGAAGAATGCGGTGAAGGGCGCAAAACCTGAGGTGGTATCGGGTGTCGATTGGGTGTCACTCAAGGAGGTTAACTCAACAGCCATTGTTCTTAACATAGCCCCCAGTGATGTAGATAGTGAGCGTTTTGCTTCTATAAGCGTGAAGTATGTGGGTATGAAAACTCCTGTAAGAATTAACATCTTGCAAGATAGGCAGATACTCAATAAGTTTAAGCTGGAGGTTAAGGATATTACCTATAATAGTTGCACTGTGAAGTATCTCCCAGTGGATAAGAATATGTCTTATATGGCAAATATCATTGATATAGAGTATTTCAAGCAGACAGGAACAACAGATTTCACACTCTTTGTTGCGGCTGAAATGGAAAACTATAGAGGCATTGCCGAGCGTAATCGTATGACCCTTGAGGAACTTATGGGTCGAGTGAGTCCTCAACTAATCTATACGGGTGATGCGGAGCGTTCGTTTGCTGGTATGAAGCATGGCTCGCAGTATATTGCCTATAGTTATGGCGTGACCTTTAATGGTAACGAATACACTATGACAACACCTATGCATCAGATACTTGTTGAGTTACCTATGCCCAATATGTATAATGTCTCGTTTAATATATCTTCGTATATGGATGGTAATATGGCATTCATCAATATTGTGCCAGAGAATTGGAGCGGTTACTACAATGTGTTTATTGTGCCTAACGACTCAGTGTACTACATCGAGCAAGGAGGTGTAATTTATGATTCGTTGACCCGTAATCTTGCCTCTAAGTTCTATGACAGTGCTCGAAAGGCGATGTTGAATGGTGCTACGGCAGAGCAGTTTATGCGAAGCTCATGTTATAAGGGCGAGCAGAATATAAACTTAACGCTTGAGGCGGGTAAACGATACATGGTCTATGTCTTTGCTGTGGAGTCTAAGGAGGGTGAGATTCCTGTGATACGCTCTGTACCATCATACCACCATTTGTAAGGCGCTCCTAATAGTATAAATATAGTTATGCGTAAACTACTACTTTTATTGTTTATCTCTTTTGCCACTATATCGTGCAAGGATGAGAGTTCGGTGGCGAATGTGGACTTTAGTGTGACAACCTCGCTTGTAGAGTGTTCGGATATGGGTGAATACTTGACAATAGACTATCAACTAAAGAGTTATGTTGGTAGTATAATGCCAACACTCGTGACCGATGTCGATTGGATTACAGATGTGGATAACTCGAAAAGAGGAGAGATTAGCTTTCGTGTATTGCCAAACTACGACGCTGAGAGTAGGGAGGCTGTGGTAGAGCTTCGATATATAGATGTTGATACAATGCCTCAAGTCGTGGTGCGCCAGCGAGGTCTTAGCGGTGATAAACTTACTCTTGAACTTGTAGATCTCGACTACTCGGAGTGTAGCGTTAAGGTTACGCCTGAGGATGATACCATTCCATATATCGTGATGTTGGCAGAGATGGATTACTTCACTGATTCGGGAATTACGGATGAGGATACGCTCATATATGCCGACAAGAACTACTTCTTGGGTTATGTTACAGATGGTACGATTGAGAATTTTCTTACACAGAGCGGTTTTGCTATGCGAGGCGTGCAGACGAAGCGTTGGCAGGATCTATCTCCAGCCAAGGAGTATGTTGTTTATGCCTACGGTATTCATGTGTCGGGTGACGACTATGAGCGTATAACACCTGTGTATCATCATGTTGTGCCTAAGCGTTTGCCAGAGCGTGTAGTTCAAAACTTCGATGTCAACATAGAGGTTAATGGACCAGAGGTTAGCTTCTCGGTGAAGCCTGAGGCGTGGGATGGTTACTATATGGTGCAACTTGTTGAGGATAGCGAAGCTGGGTATATCGAGCAGGGCTTGCCTCTGGATGATAGTTTTGAGAGTGCTGTGGCTGAGTCATTCTTCTATATTGCCGATTACTTATACTATTTCGATGGTAAGAGTGCCCAGCAGATAATGGCAGAACTTGGCTATCGTGGCGATGCGCAGTTTAGCAAGACGCTGAATGCTAATCATCGTTATATGGCTATTATCTACGCTATAGATAGCATTGAGGGTAATGTGCCGATGATGGTATCTAAGCCTACAGTGAAGTACCTGTCAACAGGTGGTGTGGATATGTCTGATATGATCTTCGATGTGAGGTTGGATAACATCATGCCTCGTTCGGTAGATGTGACCATCACACCATCTAAGGATGAGAGTTACACTGCTGTGATGATGTATGCAAAGAGTATGCCTGCGGGTGATAAGCAGGAGCAGCTCGACTATGTTATGTCGTCCTATGAGCCATTGGAGCTTCGTGGCGTCTATAAAGAGCATATCGACCAACTCCCTCCCGATACGGAGTTTATCATTGCAGTGTGTGGTTTTTATGCAGGTGAGCCAACCACTGAGCTTTTTATCTACCGTTTTGCTACAGCCAAGGATGGAGTAGGTACAAATAGAGTTATTAGTGCAGAGTTCTCGGCGTATGACATTGAGGAAGTTGCAGCTCTTGAACCATACTACAAATCTATGGTGAGCTATGCTGACTACTTCCTCTCTATGGAACTTATCACTGAGCGTGAGGCACCATCGCTTCACTTTGAGTTGTACACCAAGAGTCAGTATGATAGTTATACGCATGAGGATATCCGAGAGAGTATGCTGGAGTATGCCTACACCTCATCGCCTGACTGGGCATTGTGTAGCTACGGCAATGAGTATGTCTTGTGTGCCTTGGCCGAGGATGAGAATGGTTTTGTGGGCGAGATGTATGTCTCGGAACCTATCATGTTTACCCGCGAGCAGACCTCTAATGCTGCAATCTTCGTGGAGCTATACAAGGAGTATGTGACACCTAAGGCGTTGATATTTCGAAAATAAGTTTGCAGAATAAATATTTTTATCTATCTTTGCAGCCCGTATCAACCTCTTATATAGGGCAGAGGCTCAATTTTATTTATAGGGATTAGCATCGAAGGTGGTGTTATGGTAGAGCAGCTGCAGCGATAATGTTGAACGACAAACATTTAATTTTTGTTGCAACAATGAACAAGGATCAGTTGATCAGACTCGTTAACGAGCAGATGTGGACAAAGGGCGAGAACGATGTTCCACAGTTTGGTGCAGGTGATACAATCACCGTAACTTACCGTATTGTAGAGGGTAACAAGGAGCGTTTGCAGAGCTTCCGTGGTGTAGTTATCCAGATTAAGGGTACAGGCCGTACAAAGATGTTTACTATCCGTAAGGTATCTAACGGCGTAGGTGTGGAGCGTATCTTCCCACTTTACTCACCACACATCGACAAGATTGAGGTTAACAAGTATGGTGTTGTTCGCCGTGCTCGTATCTACTACTTGCGTGACCTTACAGGTAAGAAGGCTCGTATTAAGGAGCGTCGCATTAACACAAAGAAGGCTGAGTAATCTCACTCTCTCTTTGCTGAAACGATGGGTTGTCCCGATTGGGATGACCCATTTTTTTTGTATGCGTCGAATAGGTAATGCTTATATATAGGTATGTTTATAAAGAAAAGTTTGCTTTTTGGCGTTTTTTTTTCTACATTTGCGTTATAATCGGCTTAAAACAGAAATAATAAATTAAAACCGTAATATATGAGACTAAAAAAGTATGCATGTCGCTGCTTTGCAGTGGTATGTGCAATTGTATCAGTAGCTTGTCAAGAGAACATTGAGACTATTGACAAGGTGAATACCGAAGTGTCGGTATTGCAGGAGCGAACAACCTTGCCTCTCGGCTCGTTCGAGGGTGCATCGTTGGGTGATTTGATTGGTGAGGATAAGCAGTTGCCTGAGGGCTTTGTTCGAACAGAGGAGGGCTATGAGTTTCAGTTTAAGATTGACACAACAATCTCTGCGGGTGAGGATTTCAGTGTCCCATCATCATTCGATATTCCTGGTAGCTCAAGCAAATTCCCTGTGTCGTTGCCAAAGTTGTCTTTGGATGGCTTGAACTTCGAGATTGGTACTAAGGCCTTTGAAATTCCAGCGTTGAGCGCGTTTAGTAGTGCTATCGAAAAGATTAACAGCATCGCTCCAGGTTCTGTGGAGAATAGCATTGAGATTAAGGATGAGTATTTCCATAATGAGTTTTTCGAGTTCCCAGAGAAGATTCTTATCGAGTCTGATGAGCCTCTCCCTATTGATATCGATGCTGTGAAGTTTGAACTTCCAGAGCAGATTAAGGATATCACAAAGATTGTGCTTGCCAAGAGTGAGGACGAGCCTGGTGCTCCTGGTGCTCCAATCAAGTTGAATATCGACTTGAATGGTCTTGCGGGTATCAATAAAGGTGGTAATATCTCGTTTACGCTCACTCCAAAGGGTAATATCGACTTGGTGTTGTACAACAACGGCGAGGTGGTCGAGAAGAATGAGCAGACAGGTAGCTACTTGGTTAAACAGGAAATTAAGGAGGGAAGCGCAGATGCATCGTTGAAGTTCTATATCGCAGAGGTGCTTCTCAACAAGACTGAGGAGTCTGAGGGTCAGGATGCAGAGAGTATAGAAATCGACCTTTCGATGGATTGCGACTTCTCGTTTGAACTTGATCTAAAGGCTGGTGAGCTAATTCTTAAGGATGAGAGTGGTAATGATGCTGAGCCATCGTTTGCAATGTCTGCAGATATTGGCTTGAAGGATGCCTATGTTAAGTTTAATAACGATAAGCCTCTCTTTAGCTTTGATGCTGCTAATGGCAATGGCTTTAGCTTCGATATTGATGGTCTTCCTGAGCAGCTTGAGAGCATCAACTGTATCAAGCTTAAGGATGCTAAGTTGACACTCTTTGCAAGGGGTCTTGAGTGGCTTAATGATGCTGGATATGGTGATGTAGTATCTATAGATATGACCCTTCCAGAGGTGTTTGTTCTTACTGCTAACAAGGGCAATTTCGATACTGCTAACCATAAGCTATCAATCACACTCGGCGAGATCGTCGAGGGCGTGGATATAGTGTTGGAGTCTATCGACTTTGGTGATGGTGGTCTTGCTCCAAACGATAAGGGTGGTATATCTATCGCATTCAACCCAGCTGTTGAGGTGCGTTTCAGCCGTATAGATGAGCTTAGCGTTATGGGCTTCTTCCCCCCTGATGAGAGCATTGATGTCAATGTAGGATTCGAAGAAGCAACTATCGGCTTGGAGTCTGTAAGCGCTAAGGTTAATTTTAGCTACGATTATAATACAGATAAGCCTCTTGCCACAGGTTTGGGTGATTTGCAGGATGAGTTGAAGGGCTTGGAGATTGGTGGTGCTGGTCTCTCACCTGTCGTAGAGCTTAGCATCTCTAACCCATTGACCATTGCAGCAAACTTCTCTGCCTCTATCACACCTATGGTTGGTGATGAGCGCAAGGAGGATGCTAAGATTGAGGTTAAGGGCAAGGATGGTGGTCCTGTGGTAATCAAGGCTGCGGAGTATGATAAGGTTACAGGTGAGATTATTCCTGTTCACACCAAGGTTGTCTTGGCAAAGCCTAATCGTGCAGATGAGTTTGCTGGTGTTGATTGCATCTTTATTGGTTGTGATATTGATAAGCTTATCAACATCCTCCCAACTCACTTCGATTTCGATGCATCGTTTGGTTTGCCAGATGAGGTTGTCACTCTCCATATGATTGATAATTTGGATATGGATATTGCTGTTAACCTATCACTTCCAATTGCCTTCGATGATAAGCTAAATATTAGTTACGAAACAACCGTAGATGTTGTTGATAGCCAGGGTCACAGTCCATTGGAAGAAGTAGCAAAAATCGAGAGTCTTAAGGTTGGTGATATTGCTGTTATCGCAAAGTTTGAGACAACGCTACCTTTAGAGTTGGTACTATCTACAACGCTTCTTGATAAGGAGGGTAATAAGCTCGATACGAAGCTTGGTTTCGGTGATGAGAACAACACTATTAAAGGCTCGTCAGATGGTTCAACACCTAATGTAAGCGAACTCCGTTGGGTCTTTGATCTTGCAGCTGAGGATGGCTCACTTGAGGAGTTAAAGTATATCCACTCTGTGGCTATGAAGGTCGAGGCTAATAGTGTGGCAGATGGTGTGGTATCGTTGAAGGATGAGCAGTATATCAAGGCTGATTTGTTGCTTGAGCTTGACGGTGGTGTTACTGTGGATATTGAAGATTTGATGAAGTAAACTCCTAAAATTAGTGAACTGTATAAATTAAAGAATTAGTGTTATGAAAAAGATAGCTATATTATTAGTTGCGGCTTTTGCACTTTTGGGAGTTAACACCTCTAACGCCCAGTCGCGTACCTCTTACTTCATGGAGGGTTCTTACTTCCGTACGGAGTTCAACCCTGCTCTCACGCCTACACGCGGTTATATCTTAATTCCTGGTCTTTCGGGAGTTAATCTCAATCTTGGTACAAATTTCCTTAGCTTCGATAACTTTATCTTTAAGCGTAATGACGAGTATGTTACCTTCCTACATAGAGATGTTACTACAGAGCAGTTCTTGGGTCAGTTGCCTTCGAACCTTAAGACAACAGTAAATGCTAATGTTAATCTCCTTGGTTTAGGTTTCTACACCAAGAAGATGTTCTGGAATTTCGGTGCTAATCTCCGTTGTGACAACAATCTTGTTCTCTCGCCAGAGTTGTTCAAGGCTGTTAAGTCGTTGGGTACAGGTAAGCATGATTTGGGAGCTACATCGTTCAACGCTAATGAATATGTCGAGGCGTATGGTGGTGTATCATTTCCACTACTATCATGGTTGACCGTTGGTGTTAAGGGTAAGCTTCTTATCGGTTTGTTGAATGCTAAGGCAAGTTTCGATAACCTATACTTGTCTATCAACGATGATAAGATTGAGGCGAATTTAGATGGTAGCTGGCGTGCAAGCTGTCCTATTATCGATAATCAGCGTGTGGTTAATGGTGAGGATGTTGCGTTGACAGACCTTCTTAAGTTCGATCCAAATGTTATTATGAACAACCTCAAGAGTTACGGTGCTGCTATCGACTTTGGTGTAGAGATGCGCTTCCTTAACAACCACCTTAAGGTCTCTGCTGCGGTTACTGACCTCGGTTTCATCAATTGGTCTGACGCCTCACAGCTTGGTGGTAAGGTATCTGGTGGTTTTGTATATACTGGTGCCAATGTCACTTTGGATGGTGTTAATCAGGATGAGCTTATTCGTCCTCTTGAGGGTAATGATAAGCTAATCAACTTTGACGATGTTCTTCATAAGGGCAAGTATGAGAAGTATCCAGCAACACGCCTTACTTGTTCGATAAATGCTGGCGTTGAGTATAATATGCTTAAGAATAAGATCGCTTTAGGTGTCTTCTCTCAGACTAAGGTGCTTAATACATCGACAAAGTCTGTGCCTTACTCAGAGATTACAGCATCAGTGAACCTACGCCCACTTAACTGGGTGTCGGCTACCGTGAGCCACACGCTCCTTAGCGGTAACAATGCTGGTATCTTTGGTGCAGCGATCAATATCCACCCTGCACTCTTTAACTTTTACCTCGGTGTTGACTTCATTGATACTAACTGGGTGAAGTTTGCAAGCAACAACCTTATGCTTCCTCGCAACGCTAAGTCGTTGAATGTATATGCGGGTGTGGCGTTCAACTTTGCACGCCCTAAGCATTTGCGTCCAGAGAAGAAGGCTCCACGCTGGAAGAACTAAGCGTAGCTTTGGATAAAATTAGTGGGTGTCGGCAAATTGCGGCTGACACCCACTAATGTTTTGTGTTAAAATCTCCAACCGAGACCATACATCATATTATGGGTGTACTGCACGGTGTTGTAGCGATATCCAATAAAGATGAAGCAGTGGTCGTTAAGTAGTGTCTTAAGAGAAAATTGTGTGTAGAAGCGGCTAAAGTCATAGCCGTGACCAATAAGGTTTACGCCAAAGCCCGCACCGATAAGGAAGATAGGTGCTGTAATTTCACAGCGTAGCGATATACCGCACTCGGTTTGTGAAAGTCGTGAGGGGTGTTTAAAGCTTACGAGCTCTCCATTCTCATCTACTACGGCGTCATAAAGGTTTAGGCTACTATCGGTCTGTATGTCGAGCGATGTGCCGAGGGCAAAATGGCGATTGAAGTGATATAGGTTATGAATCTGGAAGCCATCTATAAATAGTGGTCTCTTCACCACAACGAAGGTGTTGTGATCGATAAACCTATCAGCGCGCCAGCCACCGTAGAGTATGATGTCGTGTGTGAAATGCTCCTTGAAGCTTTTATGCTGAAGCTCTGCGGAGGGCTCTATGTAGGAGTGGGCATAGGTGTGTATGTTGTGGTCGTTGAAGAGTCGTGTGATGCCCATACGCACACCAAAGAGGTTTGCACCACTATTTGAAAACGAGGTGTCGCCATTCGATAGGTGTGTGAAGTCTGGTGTTAGAGATAGCTCCCATTTCGGAGATATGTGCCAGCTAATAGGCAATGCAACATTCACCATAATGTTCCACTTGGAGTTCATCGCCTCGTTGGGTTGCCAATGCCATGAAAAGCCAAAGTTCCACTCGTAGCCCAACGATATGTCGCCCTTATCGCCAATATGTGCGCCTTGAAATATGTATAGAGCTACGGGCTTGCCTGTAATCTCTGGGTGAAAGAATGTGTAGCCAGCGATGCCAATGCCCTGATATGCTGTTGGGAAGCGCTGTCCGATGGAGCTAAGTTCGTTAAACGAAAAGGCGTAGCGCAGGTGTAGGGATGCCACCTTGTTGAGTGGATCGTCACCTCTGAGGGCGTAGTGCGATACGATGTTGTAGGCGGGGCGTAGCTCCACGGAGAGCCTGTGTGATATGGAGTCACGCTTTACGGGGGTGGCAGCCTCTGCGCTCCCCACCCCCATAAATAGTGCTGCTATAGCGAAAAATAGAGCTACTGTTTTGCGAGCCATGTGCGAATATTCTCAGCTACACAATCAATAAGACGGTCGATAGCCTCGGCTGCCGACCATGCGTTGTGTGGCGATGCCAAGAGGCGATACTTATCCTTTATGTTATATAGTGCCGACTCGCGGAGTGGCTCTACAGAGAATACATCGAGTGCTGCAGCTGCCACCCAACCATTATCAAGTGCCTCGGCAAGTGCCGCCTCGTCAATGATGCCACCACGCGCAACATTGATGATGATAGATGAGGGCTTCATCTTTTGTAGCTCCTCACGACCAACAAGACCGCGTGTACGCTCGTTAAGTGGCGAGTGTACAGATACGATGTCACTCCACTCCAAAAGTTCGTTAAGCTCCATTGCAGGGTACTGCTCCTCGCGCTTTGCGCCCGATGTAGAGAAGTAACGCACCTCACACCCAAATGCCGATGCAAGGCGTGCAACCTCGCGGCCAATGTTACCCATACCGATGATGCCCCACTTTTTGCCACGAAGCTCAAATGTGAAGCGGTCGTAGCAGAAGGCACGGTCGGCCTTAGCATATCTGCCATCGTGGAAGTACTCGTTAAAATAGACGATATTTCGCGCCAAGGCGAGAGCCGATGCAAGGGTGGTCTCAGCTACGGATGTCGTTGAATAACCTACGGCATTTTTAACCTCGATGCCAAGCTCCTTGGCTGTCTCCAAATCTACATTGTTCATGCCTGTTGCAGCTACGCAAATAAGCTTTAAATCAGGTAGTTGGCGCATTGCATCGCCATCGATAAGTACCTTGTTGGTAATGGCAATATCGACCCCCTTAAGGCGCTCCACGACCTGCTCCTTTGCTGTGTTCTCATATGCAATATACTCGCCCTGTGAGGTTATCTTCTCAAGGTCTCTGCCAGCGATGCTGTACTCATCCAAAAAAACAATTTTCTTCATATCTATTCGGTTTTAGTTTCGTTTCTAAATTCTCCAATCAAATCTCGTATTACCACCGAGGCGCAGCCTATGCCGAAGAGGGCGGGGATGTAGGATATAGTCCCTACATTCGACTTCTTGTTCTGCTCCTCGCAGAGTATCATCGCACCTTCGCGTACTGGCTCAGGCGAGAATACCGCCCAGAAGCCACGCTTGATGCCAATTTTATGTAGTCGCTTGCGGAGCATATGAGCCAAAGGACAGTGGTGTGTTTTGGCGATATCCTTAATCTCCATAAGCGTTGGGTCGGTCTTAGCGCCTGCGCCCATCGAGCTTACCAATGGTATGCCTCTGTCGAGTGCGCCCTTGATAAGTGCGAGCTTGGGCGATAGGGTATCTATGGCATCTACAACATAGTCGAATTTGTCGCTATCGAGGAGTGCGTCAGTCTCGTCATCCTTGATAAAGCGGTTGACAATTTGAAGGTTAAGCTCAGGGTTTATATCTCTAAGACGCTCGGCGAGGATATCGCACTTCTCGCGTCCTATGGTCGAGTGTAGCGCCACAAGCTGACGGTTTATGTTGCTCTCCGACACCTTGTCTGCATCTGCTATTGTCATGCTTCCGACACCTGCACGCACAATCATCTCGGCAGCGTATGCTCCTACGCCACCCACGCCAACAACCAAAACATTGGCATTTTTGAGTATGCTTAATTTCTCCTCTCCAAGTAGTAGCTCTGTTCTCTCAAGCCAATTTGTCATCTATGTAAACAAATTTTTGTAGTTATCTTCAATCGTTTTAAGTAGCTCTTCGGGCGTTGTGCCTCTAATCTCGGCTACGCTTCTGTATATCTCCTCTATCGCTATATCGGTGTTGTCGTCTGTTTCACAAAAGAGTAGATTCTGTGGCATTTTAGCTATCACCTCCCGTGTCTTGGGAGAGCGTAACGAGCGCTCACCAAAAGATAGGTAGTAACCTCGTTTTATGCACTCTGTAGCCTGCTCCTTTGAACCTATAAAGCCGTGAAACACAACGCCTTTTATCTCTTTGAATTCGCTGAGTATTGAGAGCGTATCGTTCAATGCTCTCACCACATGCAGCACCACGGGTTTGCCTAACTGTTTAGCCTTGGCTAAGTGTCCAAGAAATAACTCTTTTTGTCTATCTCTATCCACCTCGCAGGCATAGTCAAGTCCTGTCTCGCCAACTATATCGCAGTTCGAGAAGTCGGGTAGCTTGGCACCCTCCTCCGCCTGCCACGGATGTATGCCCGCCATGGTTGGCGAGAGAACATCCTCTCGCGGATTATGAG
Organism: Alistipes sp.; assembly: GCA_045650465.1. Lineage (GTDB taxonomy): Bacteria > Bacteroidota > Bacteroidia > Bacteroidales > Rikenellaceae > Alistipes. The sequence goes on along the minus strand of JAZRRF010000053.1, from coordinate 7,148 downwards.
TGTGTATGTCGATATACTTTGCCATCCGAGTACAAATTTACTAATTTTTTTCGTAACATCCATTATGCAAACTCTGTTTTTAATAACAATCATATTATGTCGAGGTGAAACTTTTTGGGGCGTAAACCAAATTTTAGCTCCTTTATTTGTTATAATATTATATTGTGTATATTTGCATAATGTGTTGTAAATCAGTAATATAAAAATAAATTATAGGGGGGGGTAATTTGTCTAATGAATATTTGGAGAAGTGAATATAAAATTGTAACTTTGCAAGTGACGGTGTGTTAGTAACCCTTAAATACTGCCTATTTGTATGCATAGCAAATACACATTCTATAGTAGGATGTTTTGCTGATGTTAATAGTAACCTTAAAATATAACTACTATGAAACGATTATTACTTTTGGTTGTGGCACTATCTATCACAACTATGGCGATGGCGCAGAAGAGTGAGCCCTATTTCTCTTTGTCGGGCGTTACGAAGAGTGGTGCTAATTTAGCGAAGTCTAAGAGTGCATTTGCGCTGGAAGATACGGATCTTATATTGGGAGTTCATCTGAATGATAAGTGGGCTGTGATTGTGCCATTTACGGGAAGCTTGGAGCTTAATACGGAGTTTCAGACATATACCTCGCAACTATATCTCGGTCTTGGTGGTGAGTACACATTCTATAATGGTGATTTCACGCGATACTCTGCATATGCAACTGTGCAGACATCGCTGACTAAGAGAGATTTGGGTGGTGCTATGGCTTTGGATTTTGGTATCAAAGAGGAGTTTGATGGTGTTCAAGTATCATTGGGCTTGAGATACTTGGATATGTATAGAGCATATCTCTCAAATCAGTGGTATTTTTATGCCTCATTCGGATTTACACTCTTCTCAGAGTAGCCTTTGTTGGCGTTGACTTATAGCGGTGGCTGGCAAGTTGATATTTGCCAGCCACTGCTGTATAAAGTGAAAGGTATTAAAGGTTATTAAGGGTTATTAAGGGTGTTTAAGGGAGATTAAGGGTTATTAGGGGTTGGTATTACTAAACTCCTTAATTTCTTTAAATTCTCTTATGGAGTTTAGGGAGATTGATGTTTCTATTGACAACATGTATATTAAAAGGCTTTGCTTTTTTTTTGATGGACAATAGGTATTAGTGTCGGCGTTGATGCTATCGGGAACTTTGTATTGTCTGCGCGGGGTGTCCGTGCCACCCTTAAACACCATTAATCACCTTTAAACACCGTTAATCTCCCCTAACAACCCCCTGCCCCCTTTAACCTCCACTTCTCACTTCTCAGTTTCATTTTGTTCCCATTCGGATAGATAATTGTCAAAATGATTGGTCGTTTCAGAAAAAAGTCGTATCTTCGTGCGCATTTTATTGTGTATATGTATGCGCGATGAAATCGGCTTGAAGACAAACACATAACATAAACTATCAATTTAATCTAACAAACAGTTTTTATGTCGAAAAACATTAAATTATGTAAAGGTCTCGACATCAAGCTTGTAGGTAAGGCAGAGGCAGTAGTGGAGAACGCTCCATTGGCAAAGTCTTATGCTGTAAGTCCGCTTGATTATGAGAACGTTACACCAAAGCTGTTGGTTAAGGTCGGCGACAAGGTCGAGGCAGGTAGCGCGTTGTTCTTCGATAAGAACAATCCACGCATCTTGTTTACCTCACCTGTTAGCGGTGTTGTTTCTGCAATCAACCGCGGCGAGAAGCGCAAGCTTCTAAATGTTGCTATTGAGCCTGACCAGACACAGGTGGCAAAGGAACTTAAGGTGGTTAATCCAGCTAAGGCCGATCGTTCTGAGGTTGTCGAGATGCTCCTTGAGTCAGGTCTATGGACCTCAATCGTAGAGCGTCCTTATGGCGTTATTGCTAACCCAGAGGCAAAGCCTAAGGCAATCTTCGTGTCGGCTTTCGACTCTGCTCCTCTTGCTCCAGACTACAACTTCGTGCTAAAGTCTGAGAAGGCAAACATCGAGGCAGGTTTGGCTGTGTTGGCACGCCTAACTGACGGTAAGGTACACCTATCAGCTCGTAAGGGTGACGAGGGTTACATGTCAGAGATTAAGGGTGTGGAGTACCACACATTCTCAGGTAAGCACCCTGTAGGTAATGTAGGTGTTCAGATTCACCACATCGACCGCATCGCTAAGGGTGATATCGTGTGGACAGTAAACATCCAGGATGTTGCTATGATTGGTCGCTTTGTTGCTACAGGCAAGCTCGACATGTCTAAGACTATCGCAGTTGTAGGTAGCGAGGCTAAGAAGCCATGCTACAAGCGTATCATTGCAGGTGCTGCTGTTGAGTCTATCGTAGGCAAGGTAGATGCATCTGTTCGTGTTATCTCTGGTGATGTTCTCACAGGTACCAAGACCGCTGCTGATGGCTACATCGCAGTTAAGGCAAATATGCTAAGCCTTATCCCTGAGGGTGATGTTTATGAGTTGCTCGGTTGGGCAATGCCTCGTTTCCACCGCTTCTCAGTATCGCGTGCTTACTTCTCATGGCTATGCCCTAAGAAGGAGTACAAGCTCGATACTAACCTCAATGGTGGTGAGCGTCCATTCGTAGTTACAGGTCTTTACGAGAACTACTTGCCAATGGATGTATATGTTTCATACTTGTTGAAGGCTTGCCTTGTTAAGGACCTTGACAAGATGGAGAACCTCGGTATCTATGAGTTGTTGCCTGAGGATTTGGCACTCTGCGAGTTCGTTGATCCTTCAAAGATCGAGATGCAGCAGATTTTGCGTGATGGTATTAACCTAATGATTAAGGAGAGCTAAGCTATGGGATTGCGTAATTTTGTTGATAAGATTAAGCCTACCTTCTCAGAGGGCGGTAAGCTCAGTTTCTTGCACTCGACATTCGAGGGCTTCGAGACTTTCCTTTTTGTTCCTAACACAACAACCTCGAAGGGTGCTCACATTCGCGACTGTAACGATATCAAGCGCGTTATGATCGTTGTGGTGTTGGCTCTTATCCCTGCGATGTTGATGGGTATGTACAACATCGGTTACCAGGCTGGCGTTGAGGGTATCCTCCCTGCGTTCTGGTATGGTTTCCTCAAGATGTTGCCTATGATCATCGTATCTTATGTTACAGGTCTTGCAATCGAGTTCGCCTTTGCACAGAAGCGTAAGCATGAGATCAACGAGGGTTTCCTTGTAACAGGTTTGCTTATCCCTATGGTTATGCCTGTGAGCGTGCCATTGTGGATTGTAGCTCTTTCGACTGCTTTTGCTGTAATCATCGGTAAGGAGGTATTTGGTGGTACAGGTATGAATGTCTTCAACCCAGCGTTGTTGGCTCGTGCCTTTGCATTCTTCGCCTACACTCCACAGATGTCTGGTGAGGCTGTATGGTATGCTGATGGTGCTACAGGTGCTACAGCGTTGGAGCAGCTCTCAACAACAGGTGCTATGCAGTGGAGCGCTCTTGATGCCTTCATCGGTCTAATTCCTGGTTCTATGGGTGAGACCTCTACAGCGGCTATCTTGCTTGGTGCAGCTATCTTGCTCTTCACAGGTGTTGCTTCATGGCGCATCATGCTATCTGTATTCGTAGGTGGTTTGGCATTCGGTTATTTGTTCGATGCTGTAGGCATGACAGAGTTCCCAGCATACTACCACTTGTTGGTTGGTGGTTTTGCTTTCGGTGCTGTATTTATGGCTACTGACCCTGTTACATCGGCTCAGACAAACACCGGTAAGTGGATTTATGGTTTCATGGTTGGTGCTTTGGCAGTGCTTATCCGTGTTGTTAACCCAGCGTACCCAGAGGGTATGATGCTCTCAATCCTCTTCATGAACGCACTTGCTCCACTCATCGACTACTTCGTTGTTGAGCGTAACATTGCTCGTCGTAAGAAGCTAATTAAGAACATCTAATAAGCGAGGAACTATGGCAATAAATAAAAATTCTAACACATATATCATCATCTACACCGTTGTGATGGTGGTTATCGTAGGTACCTTGCTCGCATTCCTTGCAACAAGCCTTAAGCCTATGCAGGATGCAAATGTGCTTAATGAGCAGAAGGTGTCTATTATGAAGGCCTTTGGTGAGGCAGAGTTGAACTTCGACGATGTTGTAACTATTGGTCGCCTTAATGGTGGTGAGTTCACAGCCGTAACTGAGTCTCAGGATGTTGCTGAGGTATTTACAATGCTTGGCAACCGCAAGGCTTTGGCTGAGGCTACTGATGCGCTCCCAATCTTTAAGTTTGAGAAGGATGGTGCTACAAAGTTCGTTTTGCCTATCGTAGGTAAGGGTCTTTGGGGCGACATCTGGGGCTATGTATCATTGCAGCAGACTGAGGACAATGTAATGATTACAGGTATCGTTATGGACCACGCTGGTGAGACTCCAGGTCTTGGTGCTGAGATTGCAACAGAGGCTGTACAGAAGGCATTCGAGGGTAAGAAGCTCTACAATGCTGAGGGTGAGTTCGCCGTTCGTATGCAGAAGGGTGGTGCTCAGAACGAGTATCAGGTAGATGCTATCACAGGTGGTACAAAGACTTGTGACGGTGTTAACGCTATGTTGCAGACTTCAATCGGTAAGTATGAGTCATTCTTGCACGCTACAGAGGTAGCCGCTGAGGAGTGCTGCTGCTGTGAGGAGTGCTGCGAGGAGAGTAATGTTGAACTTAATAATGAGGAGGAGTAAACCATGAAACTAAGCAAGAATTTTACAAATCCTTTGGCAGCAAATAACCCTGTTATCGTTCAGATCTTGGGTATCTGCTCTGCGTTGGCGGTAACCGTAAAGTTGGAGCCAGCATTTGTTATGGGTCTCTCTGTAACATTCGTATGTGCATTCTCTAACCTTATCATGTCGCTTTTGCGCAATGGTATTCCATCTCGTATCCGTATCATCGTGCAGTTGGTTGTTATCGCAACCTTGGTAATCGTTGTGGATCAGTTCCTACGCGCATTTATGTATGATGTATCTAAGCAGCTATCAGTATATGTTGGTTTGATTATCACCAACTGTATCGTGATGGGTCGTGTTGAGGCATTTGCCTTGGGTAACAAGCCTTGGGACTCATTTGTTGATGGTGTTGCTAACGGTTTGGGTTATGCCTTTATCTTGGTATTGGTAGCCTTCTTCCGTGAGTTGTTCGGCTCAGGCGAGTTGTTCGGTATCACAATCCTTGGTGATTGGTACACACCTAACGCCTTGATGCTCTTCCCACCAATGGCTCTTATCATCATTGGCTGTATCATCTGGGTACACCGTACACTTAATAAGGATTTACAGGAAAAATAGGAGGGTAGCGTATGTTAAATTTGTTTATCAATTCGGTATTTATCGAGAACATGGTCTTCGCATACTTCTTCGGTATGTGTTCATACATTGCCGTTTCGAAGAGCGTAAAGACTGCATTGGGCTTGGGTGCTGCTGTAACCTTCGTTCAGCTTATGACCGTGCCTTTGAACTACCTTCTTAACCAGTATGTATTGGCTCCAAACGCATTGGCAGAGGGTGTAGATTTGAGCTTCTTGTCATTCATCCTCTTCATCGCCGTTATTGCTGCGTTTGTGCAGTTGGTGGAGATGGTTGTTGAGAAGTTCTCACCATCGTTGTACAATAGCCTTGGTATCTTCTTGCCACTTATCGCTGTGAACTGTGCCATCATGGGTGGTTCGTTGTTCATGCAGCAGATGGTTGGCACTGAGATTAACTCATTCGGCGACTCTGTTGTCTATGGTCTTGGCTCAGGTATTGGTTGGTGGTTGGCTATCGTTATGATGGCTGCTATTCGTGAGAAGATTGAGTACTCACATGTTCCTGCAGCGATGAAGGGCCCAGGTATCGCCTTCATTATCACAGGTTTGATGGGTATGGCATTCATGATCTTCTCTGGTATTCAGTTGTAAACCTTTAATAAGAGTAAGAATATGGAATTCAATGTTATTTTATGGGCAGTTATTGCCTTTATGGTGGTGACACTCGTGTTGGTGGCACTACTACTCTTTGCAAAGGCAAAACTTACATCGTCAGGTGCTGTTAAGATCAACATCAACGATGGTGATAAGGTTTTGGAGGTGGAGTCTGGTTCTACACTCCTTAACACACTCTCTGAGCAGGGCATCTTCCTTCCATCGGCTTGTGGTGGTAAGGGCGCTTGTGGTCAGTGCAAGTGCCAGGTAGTATCTGGTGGTGGTGAGATTCTTCCTACCGAGCGTGGTTTCTTCAACCGTCGTGAGATCAACGAGGGCTGGAGACTTGGTTGCCAGGTTAAGGTTAAGGAGGATATCGCTATCAAGGTTCCTGCATCTGTGCTTAGCATCAAGAAGTGGGAGTGCGAGGTTGTATCTAACAACAATGTTGCTACATTCATCAAGGAGTTCGTTGTTAAGCTTCCTGAGGGTGAGCACCTAAACTTCCGCTCTGGTGGTTATATTCAGATTGATGTTCCTGCAATCACTGTAGATTATAAGGATATCGATGTAGATCCTGAGTACCGTGAGGATTGGGAGAAGATGGGCGTATTCAACCTTAAGATGGTTAACCCTGAGCCACAGGTTCGTGCATACTCTTGTGCAACATATCCTGCTGAGGGTGATATCATCAAGCTTAATGTTCGTATCGCAACACCTCCATTTGACCGTGCTACAGGTGGCTTTATGAATGTTAACCCAGGTGTATGTTCATCATATATCTACTCTTTGAAGCCAGGTGATAAGATTATCATGTCAGGTCCATTTGGTGAGTTCTTCCTCCCAGATAACCTTTCAGATGATCTGGAACTTGTATTCATCGGTGGTGGTGCAGGTATGGCGCCTATGCGTTCACACATCATGCACCTCTTCAAGACTCTTAAGACAGGTCGTAAGGTTAACTTCTTCTACGGTGCTCGTTCACTTAAGGAGGCTTTCTACCTTGATGACTACTACCAGATTGAGAAGGAGTTCCCTAACTTCAAGTTCCACCTTGCACTCGATCGTCCAGATCCAGTTGCAGATGAGGCAGGTGTACCTTATGTAGCAGGCTTCGTTCACAATGTTCTCTACGAGACATATCTCAAGAACCACGACGAGCCAGAGGGCATCATCTACCTAATGTGTGGACCTCCAATGATGGCGCAGTCTGTAGTTAACTTGTTGGATAGAAGTCGGAGGCCAA
>JAZRRF010000052.1:0-13736 GCA_045650465.1 Alistipes sp. | reverse complement strand
ACCGCTTGGCCTCCGACTTCGCTCGGTGCCGTGGGGGGTGAGGCGGGCGATATGCATACCCTCGTCATCTGTCACGATGATGTATAGAGCCTTGGTCGTATTATCCCACGCCATGCCGTGTATCTCCGTGCCGTAAGGCATCATGGTGCGTGGCTCGATGTCGGTAGCACCACTCACCACAACGCTATATCTGCCATCTGGTGTATATTCCACCCATGCGATGCCGTGTCCCTCAGTGGGTGTGGGGTAGAGGATATTGCGCTTATCTGCCATATAGCGGGGCTTGCCCTCACTAAGATCCATGTAGCATAGCACCGAGCGTACATCCTGCTCAAAGAGCGGACTACGGCGATACTCTGTCCACCAGATGCGTCCCATATCGCTCAGCGCAGGGCGTGTAGATACATATCCTGTGTAGGCTATGCGATGCTCCGTACCGAGGGTGTCGAGGCGTACAAATGCTGTAGGGCGGTCAAGGTCCTCCTTGAGCATGATGATATCGCCATCGTAGGTCACCTGAGGGTGGGAATATATCGTGTGCGACTTGGGCTTAGGTATAGCCATAGGTGTTGTTGTCTGCTCCTTAGGCAGTGTTGCCCAGTGGTTGTCTAAGGTGTGGAAGGTGTCGTAGAAGAGCTTCGGCTCGGACATGGCAAAGAGCCTGTTTAGCACCCACGAGGTTGAGACAATCATATAGGGACGGCGCGTAGATAGCTCTGCCATAGCATCGCCTATGACACGACCAAAGCGGTTGTAGGTGTGGCGCGACATAAGGTAGCCGAGCTGATAGTGGTCGGGGATATAGTCCTTATACGACCCGCAGAACCACTTGTCGATATTGGGAAATGCCTCCACCACGCTCTCATAGGCGCGGTAGGTGAGCGTGAAGCTCGGTTGCATGCCTCGACCAAAGGTGGTCATCTGGGTCTCGGTCATCACGGCATCGCCCTCGATAGCCCATAGGGGCATGAAGAGAAGTCCTATGGTGGAGCTCTGTTGACCAATGATGTAGCTTAGAGCCTTAACTACGCCGCGGTTGAGGTTGTTGTATTGCACAGCGTGGCGATACTCATGCGCTATGAGCTGCTTGAGCCATGGTGTAGCGTAGGAGTCTGGGCTCGGCGTAGAGAGAAATTCCACACGGCGAGGCATCCACATAACCAAGCCGTTGGCGTTGAAGTTCGAGGGGTGTACAACAAAGGGTATCGACATCTGAGGGTGGCGGTAGCCGTAGCTGATATCCTCCTGCACGCTGTCGAGGTAGTACATCATGCGCGTAGCGACATGTGCTGCTGTGTCGGGATATACCACACGGTAGCTGTCGCGCTTCATCTGCTTCCACCTATGGCGTGGCGACTCCACACCCCAGCTGTAGTACTGGGCTGTGATGCTCTCCGTGGCGAGTAACCCACAGAGTATCAATATGATTACTATGGTATATCTCCTCATCTTACACATACGCGCGCATTATCCACGCAAAGATATGAAAAAAAAGTGAAAAGTGCAAAGAGTGAAGCAGCGACAACGCAGACTAACGCACGACCTCTCTCTGATGCCCGACTTCGCTTTCGTCTCTTTCGTCTCTTTCGTCTCTCGGGTCTCTTGTTATTTTGAGACGAGAGGGACAAGAGAGACGAGAAAGACCAGAGCGAGGACGGGTATCGGCGTTGTCGCTGCCTTGCGCTTTGCACGGCTGTGCAGTTAAATGTTGTCCGCGCCTACCCACTCTACCCATAACTACCCACCGACTGCGCATAATCTCGCGCGAAGCGCACCTTACTTTTTAGTTTTCAGTTTTCAGTTTTCACTTTTTTTTCGTATCTTTGCACAATTATATACTTATATGAAATAGAGGGTCGAATTATGGATGGTATCATCTGGGAGAAGATAAGAGGTATTATGGTGTCGCGCTACATGCCGTGGGTGGTTGCTGTGGTGCTGTTTTGGGGTGTGTCGAGCATCTTCTATGCGCCGCAGTTCGAGGGTAAGTCATTGGCGCAGGGCGATATAGCGCAGTATGCGGGCATGTCTAAGGACATCAAGGAGCATCGCGAAGCGGAGGGTGAGGACCCGCAGTGGACAGGTAATATGTTTTCGGGTATGCCCGCCTACCTCATAGATGTAGAGTACCCAACGCAGGTGGTTAAACGCGCGGCGAGTAGGGTGGTGAGTCTGCTTGGTGACCCCCTGAACATGACCTTTATGGCGATGCTGATGATGATGGTTGCCGTGGTGCTCATGGGCATAAACCCATGGATAGGCATTATCGCGGGCTTGGCATACGGTCTCTCGACCTACTTTTTTCTTATCATTGATGCGGGACACATCACTAAGATGTGGGCGTTGGTCTATGCTCCACCTTTGGTGGGGGCTGTGTGGTACTCGCTAAGGCGTAGTATATGGCTCGGTGCGCCCCTTGCAGCGCTCTTTGGCTCGTTGGAGCTGGGGGCTAACCATCCGCAGATAACATACTACTTCCTGCTTGTGTGCGTGGCGTTGTGGCTCTCGGAGCTATGCCGAGCATGGCGTGGCGCTACGATGCGCGATATGTTGCGCCGCACGGCGATATTGGCAGTTGCAGCTATCGTTGCCTTTGGCTCGAATATAGCGTCGTTGTGGTACACCATGGAGCATCAGAAGCACACCACGCGAGGTGTGAGTGTGGCGGTGGATAGTGAGGATGCGCGCAAGGAGAAGATTGCCTATAACACGGCATGGAGCTATGGTGTGGCTGAGAGTTGTAATATGCTTGTACCGAGCTATATGGGTAGCTGGTCGGGCGATGTTAACGAGGCTGTGGAGGAGCTGTTGCAGCGCCGTAGTGTCGATGGTAAACTCTTCGACTTGGCACTTGGCGATATGGTCAATGAGCTTCGTGCAGAGGGTTATGATATAGGGGAGGATGACATCATAGCCGCCATGGAGGCGGGTGATGATGCCCTCAGTCGCGATGTTGAGAGCCTCTATCGCGGCTATGCCGAGGAGGCATGGGGCTACGCCTCGAACTATTGGGGCAGTCAGCCCTACACAGCAGGTCCTACATATCTGGGTGCTGTGGCTATACTCCTTGCTCTTGTTGCCCTGCTGCTCTACAAGTGGCGCACAACGGCGTGGATTGTCGTGGTGAGCCTTGTTGCGGTGGTCATGGCATGGGGTGCTAATGTTATGGGCGTTTATGAATTGTTGTTCGACTATCTCCCTGCATATAAGAGCTTTAGAACGGTCTCTATGGCGTTGGTTGTGGTGGAGTGGAGCGTGCCACTGCTTGCTGCTATGGCGATATGTCGCCTTACTCGTTGTGAGCTTAGTCGTGAGGCTCTGGTGCGCCGTATATTGATAGCCTTTGGTGTTGTTGCGATGTTTGTTGTGGCTATGACGCTCACTGCGGACTACGGACTTAAGGATATTTACACCCGTTTTGGCGAGGGTCTTTGGGTTGAGCAGCTACGCACTGCAGCCTACGAGGGTCGCCATGCTGCTCTTATAGCCGATGCGTGGCGCACGATGCTCTTTGTGGCTATGGCTACGGCGGTAATGCTTATCTACGCCTATAAGCGTGAGACTAAGACCTATGCAGGAGTTGCGGTGGCAGTGGCGCTGGGAGCCTTGGTTGTGTGGGATTTGGCAGGTGTCGCCAAGCGATACATCAGCGATGATAAGTGGACAAATTCTAAGCCTACGGAGTATGTAGCTACCGAGGCAGATAAGCGTATATTGGAGGATAATGATTTAGGTTTCAGAGTATTGGACCTTAGTGGTGACCCCTTTAATAGTGCGCGTGCATCCTACTTCCACCGTTCGGTGGGTGGCTACCACGGAGCTAAGCTCGGACGCTATCAGGATGTGATAGAGCGTTACCTGCGCCGTATGGATGGCGAGGTGCTGGCGATGCTCAATACGCGCTATGTCATCTACGAGGGCGAGGCTTATCCTATGGCGGCACTTACTGGTGTTGAGCCTCTTGGCGCTGCGTGGTTTGTCGAGGATATAGTAACTGCGGCGACACCTCGCGAGGCGTTGGATATGCTCGGTGGTGAGTTCTTGGATGAGTGCGCCATTGTTGAGGGTGGCGACAGTTTAGCTAAGAGCTACGACGCAAGTGGTAGTATCGAGTTGGTGGAGTATGCCCCCAACCGTTTGAAGTATGATTACACAGCCCCTACTACGGCATTTGCGGTCTTCTCGGAGATATACTTCCCTGAGGGCTGGAGTGTTACGGTCGATGGCGAGCCTGTGGAGTACTACGCCACGGATTACATCCTTCGAGGTGTGGAGCTACCTGCGGGTAGTCATGTTGTTGAGTGGAGCTTCCGTGCGCCACGCTGGGGTGTTATGAGTGCGCTGATGGCTATATGTAGCGTTGTGGTACTTCTCTTTGCGGGCGGCACAATATATCTGTTACTAACAAAACGCGATAAGGATAATGTCAATGAGTAAGAAGCTGGGACGCAAGGTTATGCGCTCCTATATAATCTCGACCGTAAGCATCAGTTTGGTGCTCTTTATGCTCGGTGCGGTGTCCTATGTCACCCTCTCGGCGCTCTCGGCAGCACAGAAGCTCAGGGAGAGTGTCGTTGTGTCGGTGGAGGTGGCGAATGATATCAGCGAAGAGAGCCGCCACGCTTTGGAGATGATGCTTGGCGATAGAACGGTATGCGCAGGGTATGAGTACCTGAGGAAGGAGGATAAAATCTCGGACGAGGCGTTTCGTTCGCAGTTTGAGGTGGATCTCGACCTGCTCCTGGGCGAGAATCCGCTTATGGATAGCTATGAGGTGACAATCCATACCGACTACTCCACACGCGAGGGTGTCGAGATGGTGGTCGATATTCTTCGCTCTATGGAGGGAGTCGAGTATATCTCTGTTCCCCCTGTTGATGTTGTGGAGAGCATGCACAATACCATCACCGAGGTGAGCATCGCTCTGCTTATCTTTATGGCAGTGTTGCTCTTTATCTCGTTGTTGTTGCTCAGCAATACCATACGCCTTGCTGTCTATTCGAAGCGCTACCTCATCAACACCATGAAGCTCGTAGGTGCTACAAAGTGGTATATCATGCGCCCATTCCTGTGGGATGCACTTAAGCAGGGGCTTGTGGCAGGCGTTGTCGCTGCGGCGTTGCTCGCGGGCGTGGTCTATGGTGCTGAGAACTACGCAATAAATGGTGTAGAGATGCTCGGTCACACCGCCGTGGGTATCATCATTGGCGCGATAGTGGCTTTAGGCGTGGTTATCACACTGCTCTTTAGCGCCTTTGCCGTGAATAAGTTTGTTAATATGCGTTCAAATAAGATTTACTTATACTAATATGAATAATAATAAGGATGATAAGGGCGTTGAAATGCCCTTTACTAAGAAGAACTACATCACAATCTTAGTGGGTGTAGTGCTCCTCTTTCTCGGCTTTGCGCTGATGTCGGGAGGTGGTGAGCATACCGCAACATCGTTCGATGAGTCGATATTCTCGTTCCGCCGTATTACCTTAGCACCTATAGTTGTCGTTGCGGGATTTGTCGTTGTGGGCGTAGGTATTATGAAGCGTTTTAAGTCGAAGGAGTAGCTATGGAGATATTGGAGTCTGTAATCTTGGGCGCTGTGCAGGGACTCACGGAGTTTCTGCCTGTGTCGAGTAGCGGCCACCTACAGTTGGCTAAGGCGCTTCTCGGTGTTGAGCTTGAGGAGAACCTTACATTCGATATCGTCCTCCATGCCGCCACGGTGCTTAGTACCGTTGTGGTGCTGTGGGGAGAGATATGGGTGCTTCTCAAGGGTATCTTCTGCCGCGGCATGAATGAGGAGAAGAGGTACTTCCTAAAGCTACTTATCTCGATGATACCTATTGGTATAGTGGGCTTCTGCCTTAAGGATTATATAGATGTGTTGCTCTCGTCGCAGTATGTAATGGTCGTTGTGGGAGCTATGCTTCTGCTCACCGCGGCGCTGTTGTCGTTTGCCTACTATGCCCGCCCGCGACAGAAGGAGAGCATATCCTATCGTGATGCCTTTATCATCGGCATAGGTCAGGGTATCGCTGCCATGCCTGGATTGTCGCGCTCGGGTACGACCATAGCTACGGGTATCCTGCTTGGTAATAAGAAGTCGGCTGTGGCAACCTTCTCCTTTTTGATGGTTCTCGCCCCAATCATGGGTCAGGCATTCCTCGATATTGTCGATGGAGGCTTTGCCATTGCGGGTGTAGATACCGCCTCGCTTGTTGCGGGCTTCCTCTCGGCATTTGTCGTGGGTTGCTTGGCGTGTAAATATATGATAAACATCGTTAAGCGCGGTAAGCTTATATGGTTTGCTCTCTACTGCGCGGTTGTTGGCGTAGTGGCGATAATAACATATTTTTAACTGAAAACTGAAAGGTGAAAAGTGAAAAGTTAGGTGCGCTTCGCGCGAGATTTATAAATATGCGTCGCAGACACCATACTTTTCAGTTTTCAGTTTTCACCTTTCACTTTACTAATTATATATAGGTATGACTGAATTTTCATTACAAGGCATAGATTTTCCAGAGGGCTATGTAGCCGTTATTGATAAGCCCTATGAGTGGACATCGGCAGATGTAGTTAGAAAGATAAAGTTCCAGTTGCGTAAGTGTGGCTATCCGAAGATTAAGATTGGTCATGCAGGTACGCTCGACCCCTTGGCTACGGGTATCTTGCTTGTCTGCATAGGTCGCGCCACAAAGCAGGTGGATAAGCTTCAGGCGGAGACTAAGGAGTATGTTGCCGAGTTGGTGCTTGGTGCAACAACCCCTTCGGGCGATATGGAGCATGAGGTGGATGCTACATACCCTACGGAGCATATCACCCGCGAGATGGTCGAGCAGGTGCTTCAGAGTCTTACAGGAGAGCGTGAGCAGTTGCCACCGTTGTACTCGGCTAAGAAGGTGCAGGGTGTGCGTGCCTATGAGTTTGCTCGTGCTGGCGAGGAGGTGGAGCTCAAGAGGGCGCTTATCAATATCTACGCTATGGAGCTCTTGGAGTATGACCAGCAGCGTATCAAGATTAGGGTTGAGTGCAGCAAGGGTACATATATCCGTTCGTTGGCTTTCGAGATAGGCGATGCTCTCAGTAGTGGTGCTTACCTCAGTTCGTTGCGCCGCACTCGAAGTGGTGGTTTCTTGGTGGAGAATGCCCATACGCTCGACGATTTTATGGAAAAGTTGCGTGAGTGTGAAACAAAATAGAGTTTTTTGCGTATAATATTCGATTGTTACACTGTTTTTTTTGAAAAACTATGAAGTTATCTGAGTATGGCTATGAGTTGACGGAGGATATGATTGCTAAGTATCCTACCGTAAATCGTGATGATGCCCGTCTTATGGTGCTACACCGTGCAACAGGTGAGATTGAGCACCGCACTTTCAAGGATATTATAGAGTACTTCGACGAGAAGGATATGTTTGTCTTTAACGACACAAAGGTTTTTCCAGCACGCCTAATGGGCTGTAAGGAGAAGACAGGTGCCGATATTGAGATTTTTCTTCTTCGTGAGCTTAACCGCGAGTTGCGCCTGTGGGATGTCTTGGTTGACCCTGCGCGTAAGATTCGTATAGGTAATAAGCTATACTTCGGCAACGACGAGCTTATGGGTGCCGAGGTTATCGACAACACCACTTCGCGTGGTCGTACACTACGCTTCTTGTTCGATGGTTCGTATGAGGAGTTCAAGGAGGCGTTGTATAACCTTGGTGAGACACCACTACCACGCTGGGTACGCGAGAAGGTTGAGCCTGAGGACGAGGAGTGGTATCAGACTATCTATGCCGATAAGGAGGGTGCTGTGGCAGCTCCAACAGCTGGTCTGCACTTCTCTAAACACCTTATGAAGCGCATGGAGATTAAGGGTATCGACCGAGCTTTTCTCACCTTGCATGTAGGTCTAGGTAACTTCCGTACAGTGGATGTTGAGGATTTGTCGAAGCATAAGATGGACTCGGAGCAGTTCTTCATTACCGAGGAGTGTGCAGGTCTTATCAATACAGCGCGCCGCGATGGTCATAAGGTTGTTGCTATAGGTACAACCGTTATGCGTGCTATGGAGACCGCAGCATCTGTGGGTGGTGTCATCAAGCCTCAGGAGGGCTGGACAAATAAGTTTATCTTCCCACCTTACACCTTCAGCGCTGCAGATGCCTTTGTGTCGAACTTCCACCTCCCATACTCAACCCAACTTATGATGGTTGCAGCCTTTGGTGGTTATGAATTTGTGATGGATGCCTATAATCTTGCAGTCAAGGAGGGTTACCGCTTTGGTACCTATGGCGACGCAATGCTAATACTATAGTCAAACACCGTAGTGAGTATATATTATGGCAACAAATAAGATATTATATGTGTGTCAGGAGATCTCTCCATATCTTCCAGAGACACCATTTTCAAAGCTAAGTCTTGATACGGCACGCCAGATGCAGGAGCGTGGTATTGAGGTGCGTACCTTCATGCCTCGTTATGGCTGTATCAACGAGCGTAGAAACCAGTTGCATGAGGTTATTCGCCTTTCAGGTATGAATATCATCATCAATGATAACGACCACCAGCTTATTATCAAGGTGGCTACCATACCTGCGGCGCGTATGCAGATATACTTCATAGATAACGATGACTACTTTGCTCGTCGTGCGGTGTTGCATGATGAGGAGGGGCGTTTCTTCGAGGATAACGATGATAGAGCAATCTTCTTTGCCCGTGGTACCTTGGAGACGGTCAAGAAGTTGCGCTGGTCACCAACTATTGTGCATTGTCACGGTTGGTTCTCGGCTATCGTGCCTATGTATCTTAAAAAGGTGTTCTACGATGACCCACTCTTCCGTGATGTGAAGATTGTTCTCTCGCTCTCGGATGATAAGTTCGAGGGTCAGCTTGCCGATGAGTTTAAGCATAAGCTTGAGGAGGAGGGCATCATGGATAGCGCAATGAAAGTTTTGGAGGTTCCATCATACGAAAATCTCTATCGCTTCGTTATGGAGTATGCCGATGGTATTGTTGTTACC
Organism: Alistipes sp.; assembly: GCA_045650465.1. Classification (GTDB taxonomy): domain Bacteria; phylum Bacteroidota; class Bacteroidia; order Bacteroidales; family Rikenellaceae; genus Alistipes. The sequence goes on along the minus strand of JAZRRF010000052.1, from coordinate 4,734 downwards.
TCACCTAATGCTGATAAGGCAGTTTTGGAGTATGCCAAGAGTCAGGGAAAGAAGGTGTTAGAGTACCAGGAGTGTGATGAGAAGGAGTACTTCGATAACTACAAAAAATTCTATGAGGAGCTTTAAGCATACATTCAATATTGCGTTGTTATTCGGCATAGTCATGATGATTGTGTCGTGTACGACCAATGTCGATTACACTATGGGCGAGGAGTTCGTACCCTCGAATCAAAAGATGGAGCTTAGACGCCGTACCTACACCTTAGGTGAGTGTGTTGAGGGCGACAATAGAACGGAGTGCCCGTTGGTTACAACCCGTCAGCATCTTAGCGACTCCATACGCTCGGCAAACATAGGCTATGGCTATTTCGGTCATGAGCAGAGTGATATATATGGTAGCCGTAAGGCGGGCTTTATGTCGCAGATGGTCTTTAGTCTGTCGCTTCCTGAGGGTCGTGGCTGGGGTTTTAGACCTATCTATGACTCTATGGTATTGTCGTTGTATGTTACAGACTATCACGGTGATACAACCGAGACACATAGGTTCAATATCTATGAAGTGACCTCGAATGGTTACTTTGATCTCCCAGAAAAGAAGGATACTACCTTCTATGTGAATTTCGATCCTACAGAGTTTATCTCAAAGGAGCCAATCTTCACATTTGAGTTCCCAAACCAGGACGAGGGAATCTATGTTAATGGTGGTACAGATGGTACGACAGTTCGCTTGAAGGAGACCTCTGCCACACAAGAGTATCTCGAACGCCTTATGCTTATTAGTGATAGCGAGGGTAATCGAATCCATAAGGATAGCCTCGCTCTTGACCATGATAAGATATATGTAGAGGGTAACGAGGATAAGTTCGTGGAGCGCATCAAGGGTATATACATTGCCCCTGCAGATGATATGCAGGGAGCTATGTTCGCTACAGAGTTGGAGAATACTGCACTTCTTCTCTATGCTCGTAGCCGTTATGAGCAGGATCCAACGATTATTCGTGATACTACCTATATGGTATATAACCTCTACTTAGATCCAGTTCAATATGGTCTAAGTGCAGGTGATGTCTCGATAAATAGCATCAGCCATAGCTACGATAATTCCGATATTAAGTTGGAGAGTAGCGATGTCGATATGTGTTATGTCGAGGGTATGGCAGGTGCGGTAATGGAGGTTGAGTTTACCGATGAGTTTATTCAGTCGTTGGCAGATATTGTCGCTGAGGCTGGTCAGAATGCTACTGTGTCGGTAAATCAGGCTGTTATGTCTATATATTTGGAGAATTCGTGCTACGACTATAACGAACTACCTATCGCTACGCTCACGCCTATGATGAATGCTGCCATGACGCGTATGGGTATGTATATCGACTACAGCACTTGTACGGCTATTGCCGATTATCAATACTCTGTTGAGAGTTCATCTGTGCAGCTAAGTTACGATGGCTATCTAAATCGTTCGTTGGCATGCTACAAGATGAATATCTCGAACTATATACAGGCATTGATGCTCACTGCGGCAGGTAGTGTGGATGCGAGTGGTAAGGTGGATCTTGCGAAGTTTGCTACGGGTGACAACGAGGGTGAGTATGCTCAGCGTCGTCGCTTCTATGTAGCACCTGAGGCTCATTCGATGTTCTCAATGCAGCGTCAGCCACTCTATGGTATGGGTGGCAAAGCTCCAATAGAGTTGGAACTTACTTACACCACGATAAAATAAAGTATGTATAACTCTCCTTGTCCCCATAGGGAGGGTTTGTAAAGAAAGATTTGTGTGATGCAGGAAAATTTGGTTATTGTAGAGTCCCCCGCCAAGGCTAAGACCATCGAGAAGTTCCTCGGTAAGGACTTCATGGTTAAGTCGAGCTTTGGTCATATTCGCGACTTGGCAAAGAAGGGACTTGGCATAAATATAGATAATGAGTTCGAGCCTATCTACGAGATACCTGAAGATAAGCGTAAAGTTGTAGAGGAGCTTGCTCGTCTGTCGCGCGCGGCAAAGACCGTGTGGTTGGCATCCGATGAGGATCGTGAGGGAGAGGCTATTGCATGGCACCTTGCGAAGGTCTTGGATCTGCCTATTGACAATACCAAGCGAATTGTCTTTCATGAGATTACCCAGCGTGCGATACTCTCGGCTATTGAGAACCCTCGTACCATCGATCTCAACCTGGTGAATGCGCAGCAGGCACGCCGTGTTTTGGATCGCTTAGTAGGCTTTGAGTTATCGCCAATACTATGGAAGAAGGTGCGTCCAGCACTCTCGGCAGGTCGTGTGCAGAGTGTTGCTGTGCGTCTTATCGTTGAGCGTGAGCGTGAGATTATCAGCCATAAGTCTGTGGCACAGTTTCGCGTTGTGGCGCAGTTCTACCTTGTGGGCGACGCCTCAAAGACGCTCTTTAGGGCGACTCTTTCGCAGGGTTTTGCCACGAAGGATGAGGCTGAGCAGTTTCTTCATAGTTGCATAGGTGAGGAGTTTAGCGTCGCTAAGGCAGAGGAGAAACCTGTGCAGCGTTACGCAGCGCCACCATTTACCACCTCGACCCTCCAGCAGGAGGCGAGCCGTAAGCTTGGTATGAGCGTGTCTCAGACTATGTCCGTAGCTCAGAAGCTATACGAACAGGGTCTTATCACTTACATGCGTACCGACTCTGTGAACCTCTCCGAGATGGCTATTACGCAGTGTAAGAATGAGATTACCCGCCTATTTGGTGCTAAGTACTCCTATCCGCATAACTTCAAGACCAAGACTAAGGGCGCTCAGGAGGCACATGAAGCTATCCGCCCATCATATATCGAGCGTCAGGAGATTGATGGTACAACTGCCGAGAAGCGTCTCTATGACCTTATCTGGAAGCGTACCGTCGCCTCGCAGATGGTTCCTGCTGAGTTGGATAGAACACAGGTAGTTATCACCCTTAAGCACCGTAAGGAGCAGTTTGTTGCTCAGGGTGAGGTTGTGCGTTTCGATGGTTTCATGCGCCTATATTCCGAGGGCGTGGATGATGATGCACAGCAGGAGGGCGAGGGTGGCATACTTCCAAAGATGAGCGTTGGTGATAGTGTTCAGTACACTACGATGACTGCTTCGGAGCGTTATAGCGTCGCGCCATCGAGATATAACGAGGCGACACTTGTAAAGCGTCTTGAGGAGCTTGGTATTGGTCGTCCTTCCACCTATGCGCCTACAATCACTACCATCATCAACCGTGGTTATGTTGTTAAACAGAGCAAGGATGGACAGAAGCGTCAGGTTGTACAGATGGTTCTCTCACAGGATAAGGTCACCGAGAAGCTCGTTACTGAAAGCTATGGCAAGGAGAAGAATCGTCTTGCTCCAACGGATATAGGTATGGTCGTTAACGACTATCTTGAGACACAATTCTCCTCAATCATGGACTATCACTTCACTGCAAATGTGGAGAAGGAGTTTGACCGTGTTGCCGAGGGTGAGATAACATGGATAGATATGATTCGTGATTTCTATGATCCTTTCCATCTCCTTGTTAACAGTGCTATAGGTACTCAGAGTGACCGTAATACGCAGCCTGCTCGCATTCTTGGTGTTGACCCTAAGACAGGACTTACGGTCAAGGCGCGTATCGGTCGTTATGGCCCTATGGTTGAGCTTGAGAGTGCCGATGGCGAGAAGGGACAGTTCGCCTCTTTGAAGAAGGGACAACTTATTGAGTCTATCACTCTGGAGGAGGCTTTGGAGTTATTTGCTTTGCCTCGTAACCTTGGAGAGTTGGATGGTGAGGCATTAATGGTGGGTATTGGTAAGTTTGGACCTTATGTGCGCCATGGTAAGACCTTTGCTTCGCTTGCCAAGAGCGATGATCCATACACCATCACCCGTGAGCGTGCCGAGGAGCTTCTTAGGGAGAGCGCCGAGAAACAGCGTGCCCAAGCAGAGCCTTTGCGCACCTTTACAGAGGATGCTAACATGGTGATCAAGAGTGGTCTTTATGGTCCTTATATCGCCTATAATGGCAAGAACTACCGCTTGCCTAAGGGCTCGAAAATCGAGGCTTTGACTTATGCCGAGTGTCAGCGCATCGTTGCACGCTCCAAGAAGTAAGCAATTTATTAAAACACATATAAACCTAAAATCAATTAACTATGAAGAAATTCTTTGTTTTGGCACTCGGTCTTATGATGGCATCGGGTGTTATGGCTCAGGAGGCAGAGACTCTTGAGTTCACCGTAGTGAAGGAGAATCCTATCACAAGCATCAAGAACCAGGCTCAGGCAGGTACTTGCTGGTGCTACTCATCATTGGCATTCATCGAGTCAGAGCTTTTGCGTATGGGCAAGGGTGAGTATGATTTCTCTGAGATGTACATCGTACACAATACCTACCTTGACCGTGCTGAGAAGGCTGTTCGTACTCATGGTGATGTATCTTTCGCACAGGGTGGTTCATTCTATGATGTAATCTATGGTATGGAGGCTTTCGGTCTTGTTCCAGAGGCTGAGATGCGTCCAGGTGTTATGTATGGTAAGGAGCTTAGCAACCACAACGAGCTTTCAGCTGTTAGCGACGCTGTTGTAGCTGCTATCGCTAAGGGTCGTCACCGTAGCTTGCAGACAGATACTGAGGGTCAGCCATTGTGGAAGAAGTCTATCGAGGCTATCCACGATATCTACCTCGGTGAGCGTCCTGAGAAGTTCACTTACAACGGTAAGGAGTACACTCCTAAGTCATTCTACGAGACTTTGGGCTTGAACTCT
>JAZRRF010000051.1:0-47444 GCA_045650465.1 Alistipes sp. | reverse complement strand
ACTAAGTAACTTTTTAGTCAGCCCCTTTTTTTGTGTATTAGGTGGGTAGTTATGGGTAGAGTGGGTAAGCGCGAGCATCATTTAATTGCATGGCAGTGCGGAGCGCAAGGCAGCGTCAACGCACTCTGATGCCCGACCTCGCTCCCGTCCCTATCGTCTCTCTTGTCCCTCTCGTCCCAAAAAATAACAAGAGACCCGAGAGACGAAAGCGACGAAAGAGACGATAGCGAAGTCGCGGACAACACACGGTAGCATCAACGCACTCTGATGCCCGACCTCGCTCCCGTCTCTATCGTCTCTCTTGTCCCTCTCGTCCCAAAACATAACAAGAGACCCGAGAGACGATAGAGAAGAAAGAGACAAAGAGACAAAGAGACAAAGAGACGACAGCGAAGACACTAATCACCCTTAAAACCCCTTAATAACCCTTAATCACCTTTAACAACCTTTAACAACCTTAAACACCACTACTCGCCCTAAAACCAACACCGGCTATTCTCCCTTTCTAATTGTGTTGTCAGTTTCCCTCGAGGTGTATCTCTGTCTTTGAGCGTTTGTCCTGCAGGGAGTCGAGCGATGAGGCTATCTTTTCATAGTAGCTCTTAGATACGGGTATTCTATTGATGCTCTTGTCATTAAGTGTTATGTAGTGCATACGCCTATCCTCCTCCATGAAGCTAATTTTGTTGAGATTGACGATGTAGGAGCGATGGCAACGCACCATAGAAGTGCCACTGAGACTCTCTTCCACGCTGCGTGTGCGTGCGCGTAGCATGTAGCTAAGCATCTTCTCGTTATGCTTATAGTGTACCTTGATGTAGTTATCCTCCGACTCAAGGTAGTATAGCGCATCTGTGTTGATGGATAGGCGCAATGTGCCGTTATTGTCGTGGAGGTTAATCATCTTTGGAGAGTCGTCGCGTAGAGGTGATACGGCAGATGCCACAGCACGAAGGTCACTCTGACGGCTATCGAGTAGCTGATACTTCTTTTCGAGCTGCTGATACTGATGTTGTGCAGCCTCAAGCTCTTCACACTTAGAGCAATAGGCGGCATAGAAGAGTACAAAAGCATTTGGTATGACGAGAATTATGGTGACACACATCAATGCTCGTGTTGCCAACACCGAGATCTCCACACCTGGCATAGGGAAGAAATAGACGGTGATTAGGGTATATATCGCTGATATTAAGATATTCTCGGCCAGTAGCCACAGTACATAGGTCATCAAGCTCACCTCTAACCTATTGTGTACGGTGTACATCACTGAGCGGCTTAGGATAAGTGTTACAATGGAACTCAGGTAGAAGAGAATGGTGAAACTGAAGTTCAGCGTCTGCGATGTACCAAACCATATAGCCATGGAGAATGGCTTATATATCATAAGAAACAATGCTGAGAAGACGATGATTAGGGAAATTAGCACAGATATGTATCTGCGCGATACCATATATTTGGGTATTTCTCGTTCTATTAAAGGCATAATATCTCCGTTTTTAATGCTACAAAGGTAGTTAAAACCTCAAAAATCGCAAACTTTATACCACTAATAATGCAAAATAACCACTATATTAGATAATTTACCACAAAAAATAGATATATACGCGTAGATATAATTATATTTGCACCGCAATAAGTAGCGCTGAGTTTGAACTGGGGTGCTTGTGCTGGTAGTTCTGAAAAAGAACACTTAACATAATTGCCTGTGATGCGCTAAGTGTAGTGCAGATGATATTGAGATACTATATGTTTAATTAACAAATATTTTAGATGAAGATTATTGGAACAGGATCTGCGCATCCAACATGTAGAGTTACAAATACGATGCTTGAGCAGTTTCTGGAGACATCGGACGAGTGGATTACAGAGCGTACTGGTATCAAGGAGCGTCTTGTGATATCATCGGAGAAGTTAGAAGATTTGGCTGTTATCGCTGCTAATAAGGCCTTGGAGGATGCTAATCTCACTATAGCCGATATTGATTTTATTATTTGTTCCAATGTAGTTAACGAGTATGTTACTCCTGCGTTGAGTTGTATCATTCAGGGTAAGCTCGGAGCTACATGTCCTACGGTGGATATCAATGCTGCGTGCGCTGGTTTCCTATTTGCTATGGATATGGCAGATGATAAGCTTCGTGCTAAGAAGGCTCGAAATATTCTTATTGTTTGTGCAGAGGAGCCTTCACGCATGGTGAGTTGGGAGAACAGAAGTACATCGGTACTCTTTGGTGATGGTGCAGGTGCTGCAGTAGTAACCGAGGGCGACGAGTTGAAGGCTATTCGCCTAACTACATCATCGCTTACAGATGTATTATACTATCAGCGTAAGTTGGAGCCAACGCCATATATTGACAAGGATGAGAACTTCGAGCCTTTGGTAATGAAGGGCCGCGAGGTCTTTAAGCATGCTGTTACAAACTCGTGCAGAGATATTCGCAAGTTGCTCAACCATACTGGCTTGCAGCCTGAGGATATCAAGTACTATGTCTTGCATCAGGCAAACCTTCGCATAATAGACTCTATACGCCACTTCCTTGGTGTTGACGAGGAGCGTGTGCCACACAATGTGGAGCGTTATGGCAACATCTCCTCTGCGGCGCTTCCTGCGCTATTGGATGAGTTGAACCGTGCAGGTAAGCTTCAGAAGGGCGATAAGTTGGTATTCAGTGCCTTTGGTGCAGGCTTTACAACAGGTGCTTGCGTGATTGAGTGGGCTAAGTAGTCATTAAAAAAAATGTTTACGCGAGATACTAAAGCGACAATATTTGCGTTCTCGCATAAAATGAAAAATATAGAATAGATGGAACAGAGAGTTGTTATCACTGGTCTTGGAGCAATTACTCCAGTGGGTAACCATGTTGAGGATACTTGGAAGAACCTTGTTGAGGGTAACTGCGGTATCGACTTTATTAAGGGCTTGGACGAGTACAACCTTCCAGTAAAGGTTGCTGGTCAGGTGAAGAACTTTGACCAGTCGGAATATGAGCTAAATGCGGGACTTGCGCGCCGTAGCGATAAGTTCTGTGTATATGCTATGGCGGCAGCATCTGATGCTATGAAGGATTCAGGCTTGGTTAGTGGCGAGAATATCGCTCCTGAGCGTCTTGGTGTATATATCGGCTCTGGTATCGGTGGTATGGATACCTTCGTAAGCCAGACTAAGGTGTTGTTGGAGGAAGGTGTAGGTCGTATCTCGCCATTCTTCGTGCCTATGATGATTTCGAATATCGCATCGGGTAATGTGGCTATCTCGCACAACGCACAGGGTGTATGTCTGCCTGTTGTTACTGCTTGTGCTACAGGTACTCACGCTGCTGGTGAGGCGTACCGCGCTATTAAGCACGGTTATGCTGATGCTATCATCACAGGTGGTGCTGAGGCATCTGTACATCCTTTGGCTATTGGTGGCTTTGCAAATAGCAAGGCTCTATCTCGCTCGGAGGATCCACTTCAGGCATCGTTGCCATTCTCGGCTGACCGTCATGGCTTTGTTATTGCTGAGGGTGCAGGTATGATGATTTTCGAGTCTTTGGAGAGCGCACAGAAGCGTGGCGCTAAGATATATGCTGAGGTTGTAGGTTATGGCAATAGCTGTGATGCTCACCACTTCACTGCTCCACGCCCAGATGGCGTGCCAGCATCGCGTGCTATTAAGCAGGCGTTGGATGAGGCGCAGTTTGATGCTGAGAAGGACCTTCTTTACATCAACGCTCACGGTACGGGTACTCCTTTGAACGATGCTGCCGAGACTAAGGCTATCAAGCTCGCTATGGGTGAGGAGGCTGCTAAGAAGGCGAAGATTACCTCTACAAAGTCTATCACAGGTCACATGCTTGGTGCTACAGGTGCTGTGGAGCTTGTTGCTTCGGCGCTATCGCTACACCACGGTATTGTAACGCCTACAATCGGTCTTACAAACCCTGACCCTGAGTGCGACCTCGACTACACACCTCTTAAGGCTGTGGAGGCTGACCTTACCATTGCGATATCTAACTCTTTGGGCTTTGGTGGTCACAATGCTTGTGTTGCATTGCGTAAGTGGAATAATGAGTAATTAAAAGATAAAAGATATAGAGAGTATGAAACTTCTTGAAGGAAAGGTTGCACTTGTAACAGGTGCTGGTCGTGGTATCGGCAAGGCTATTGCTGTGCGTTATGCTGAGCAGGGTGCTGATGTAGCATTCACCGACTTGGCAGTAAACGAGGCTGTGGAGCAGACCGTAAAGGAGATTGAGGCTTTGGGTGTTAAGTGCAAGGCTTATGCTTCGAATGCAGCGAACTTCGACGAGACACACGAGGTCGTAAAGCAGGTAGTTGAGGACTTCGGTCGTATCGATGTGTTGGTTAACAACGCAGGTATTACGAAGGATGGTCTTATGATGCGTATGTCGGAGGCTCAGTGGGATGCTGTTATCAATGTAAACCTTAAGTCGGCGTTCAACTTCATCCATGCTGTGACTCCTGTAATGGCTAAGCAGCGCAGCGGCTCTATCATCAATATGTCGTCTGTAGTTGGTGTTTCTGGCAACGCCGGTCAGTGTAACTACTCGGCATCTAAGGCTGGTATGATTGGCTTGGCGAAGTCTATTGCTAAGGAGATGGGTCCTCGTGGTATCCGTGCTAACTGCATTGCTCCAGGTTTTATCATCACCGAGATGACAAACCAGCTTTCGCAGGAGGTTAAGGATGCGTGGGCTGTGCAGATACCTTTGCGCCGTGGTGGTACGCCTGAGGATGTTGCCAATGTGGCATTGTTCCTCGCTTCGGACCTCTCGTCGTATGTCAGCGGTCAGGTTATCCACTGCTGTGGAGCAATGAATTGTTAATTAGAAAGATTGAAACTATGAGTGAGGTTAAGACTCAGACATTAGAGATTCAGCTTGACGAACAGGTGGCTCAGGGTAGCTACTGCAACAGAGCTATTATCACACACTCGCCTTCGGAGTTTATTCTCGATTTTGCGGCTATGCTCCCAGGTCTCAATAAGCTAAGGGTAAAGAACCGTATCGTGCTAACTCCTGAGCATGCTAAGCGTCTAATGCTTACGCTTCAGGAGAATATCACACGCTACGAGGCTACAATGGGACAGATTAAGTTGCATAATGCACCTGCGTCTGTAGATCCATTTAGTCACAAGGGTAACGCATAATATATTGGTTAAAAATGGTGGGACAGCGGGAGTATTCTTGTTGTCCCATTTGATGTATATAAGAGTATGATTACATTTTTAAGCTGTTTGGCAGTGCTTATCGCTGCATACTTCCTCTATGGTAAGTTTCTTGATAGGCAGACTGCAATAGATGAGGGCGCAGAGCTTCCCTCGAAGAGATTGTACGATGGCGTGGACTACATGCCGTTGCCTCGCTGGCGCATCTTCCTTATCCAGCTTTTGAATATCGCTGGTACGGGCCCTATCTTTGGTGCTATCCTCGGTGCGTGCTATGGTCCTGTGGCCTTTCTGTGGATAACCATTGGCGGTATATTGTTTGGCGCTATGCACGACTATATGTCGGGTGTGATATCGCTACGCAATGACGGTAAGAGCCTCCCTGAGATTATTGGTAAGTACCTCGGTGGAGGTATGCACAAACTCACTCTTGTGGTCATACCACTACTTATGATACTTGTGGGTGCGGTATTTATTGTAACACCCTCGCAGATACTCACCGATAAGACCGATATTCCATATATGGTGTGGGTGGCGATAATCATCGCCTACTACTTCCTCGCCACGATGCTACCCGTGGATAAGGTTATAGGTAAGATATACCCCGTGTTTGGCGCAGCGCTTATATTTATGGCGGTGTCGCTCCTTGGTGTGCTTATCTTTGGGGATTACACCATCCCTGAGCTTACAACTCTTAATAATATGCACTTCAACGCCGAGAAGCTACCTATCATACCTACGCTCTTTATCAGCATCGCCTGTGGTGCTATCTCAGGCTTCCACGCTACGCAGTCACCACTTATGGCGCGCTGTATGACAAACGAGAAGCAGTGCCGCCCGATATTCTTCGGAGCTATGATTTCGGAGTCGGTCATTGCCCTTATATGGGCAGCTGTGGCGATGTCGTTCTTTGGCGGCGTGGAGGCGTTGAACGACTATATGCAGGCTAATGGTAGCAATGCGGGTGTTGCGGTGTCGCTGATATGCGATACTACGCTCGGTAGGGTGGGCAGCATCCTCGCTATCTTGGGTGTTGTCATAGCCCCTATAACCTCGGGCGATACAGCCTTTCGCTCGGCACGCCTTATCATCGCCGATATGCTCCACTACGACCAAAAGCCTATATTGAAGCGTTTGGTGGTGAGCATACCACTCTTTGTTATAGGCATCGCCATAGCCTTTATGGAGTTCGATGTTATATGGCGCTACTTCGCATGGTCCAACCAAGCACTTTCGGTGATAACACTTTGGATGATAACCTCATGGCTTATGCGTAGAGGCTCTAAGTGGAGCTTTATAGCCCTTATCCCTGCGATATGTATGACCTATGTGTGTGCCTCGTTCTTCTTTGTGTCGGGGCAGTTTGTGGGCATGGGAGCTACGACACTCGCCTATATCTATGGCGGTGCGCTGACAGCCGTTATCGCGGGGCTTATGATGCGTTTAATTCGTAAAAATATAGATGATGAAGGCAATATTTAACCCTACTTCGGAGCAGAACTATGAGCTTGAAGCTCAGGGTGCATATAACTTTGTAAAGTATAAAGGCGAGATCGATAGACTTATCGCCGAGGGTCGCTATGCGGAGGCTTGTGAGCGCCGCTATGAGACCTTTCAAATCCTTGCCGAGGCACTCCCCGAGGATGAGACTATGCCACTTCGATGGGAGCATGATAACTCGCGCGCAGCCCTTGCGGTACTCTATGGCTCGGCTGTGGATCACTTCCGTATCGGCGACTTGGAGATGTGTATGGCACAGTTGGAGATGCTCCTGGAGTGCGACCCTGAGGACCACTTCGAGGGTGTTAACCTCCTTGCTATCTGCTATATAGCTGCTGAGGAGTGGGAGGTCTATGATGACCTGCTTATAGACCTTACGGATAAGTCTGCCGAGGCTGTTGTGGCACGCCTTTGGGCGCACTACAGGCGCACGGGAGCGATGGATGCCGAACTTTTGAAACTCCTACGCTCGCGCCACAAGGCATACTACGAGGAGCTTCTCTTGGAGGAGCATCCCGATGATGAAGCCTTCCGCCGCGATATCACTTCTGACCGCCCCTCACAGCAAGCAGAAGCCCGCGAGTGGTGGCTACTTACTGAGCCACTATGGAGCGAGTTTCCCGAGATGCTTGGGGAGTTAGCAAAGAGTTAAAAGTCTGCGATTTTTTATTAGGGTTGTTAAAGGTTTTTAAGGGAGATTAAGGGAGATTAAGGGTGATTAGGGAGGTTAGGAATTTAGGGAGTTTAGTGTTTTGGTTAACCATACAACTCCTTAAATTCCTTAAACTCCCAAAACTCCTTCAACTCCCAAAACTTCAAACATCAGAATGGTGCAGATGGGGCGAGGTGGAGGAGTTTGGAATTTGGAAATTTGGAAATTCCCTATGTATTTCCAATTTTCCAAATCTCTCTTCCAAGGGTTATCAGTAAAATACTCTCTTGGTGTGTAGTGATAACCCACTTATTAAGACGATTACACTTACCTACATTCTCACTGATATATATTATTATTCTCAGTATCTATATATTGATAATATTATTTATGGGTAGTGTGGGTATTATTGGGTAGAGTGGGTAGTATGGGTAATAGGCAGTGCGTTTGTCTGCGTTGATGCTGCCTTATTCTCCGCACGGCTGTGCAGATAAATGATGCTCGCGCTTACCCACACTACCCATCCTACTCATCACTACCCACCGACTGCGCAAAAAGTCACAGACTTTTAACCATTACTAATCACTATTCATACTGATACTATTATTATGGAATTTGGAAAATTGGAAATACATAGGGAATTTCCAAATTTCCAAATCCAAACAAACTACTCACCTGCGCATAGCCTTTATCAGCTCCAATCGCTCAGCCTCCTTAAAAACCCTAATCCTCCTTAATAACCCTTAATCACCCTAATCACCCTTAATCACCATTAACAACCCCCTAAAAACCTTTCACTTTTTCACTTTTTTTCGTATCTTTGCCACGATATAGCCCCATGTGGCAGATATGATAAAAAGATTATGCTTATCGAACTACTCAAAATACTCTTTGGCGGGCTCTGTGTGGGCTTGGCATCCTCGGTTACGGTGGGTCCTGTGGCGGTGTTATGTATTCAGCGTACGCTGAGCAAAGGACATCTTTCAGGCTTTGTATCGAGTATGGGTATTGTCTGCGCCGATACGCTTATGGCAATATTGTCGTTCTCGGTGTATGCGCTGATAAAGAGCTATATAGATGAGTATAGCTCTATAATTAAGATTGTCGGTGGTGGTATCATCCTTATCGTGGGTTTGTTTATATTCTTTAAGAATCCTGTGCCTCAAATTCGTAAGAACAAGGCTGGATCGAGCGCTTTGTGGCAAGATTTTGGCTCTATGTTTGGCTTCACGCTTGCTAACTTCGCAGTGGTCATACCCTACATCCTCGCATTCTTCACGATGTTTAACATCGACCTTACGATAGACTTCCATAATGTCATAGATGGCGGTGTGGAGTTCGCAAACACCCTAAACAACATATTGGTCTTGGGAGGTTTCTTTCTTGGTGCTACGCTATGGTGGCTTGTTGTGACCTCCATAATCAGCCTCTTTCATAAGAGCTTCAAGCCTCGCCATATGGTTGTGGTTAACCGTATCGCGGGTGTGGTTATCATGGTGTTGGGAATCGTGACACTTGTATCTGTAATACTTAGTTAGTAATGAATAACAATAAGAGAATTATAATTGCCATAGATGGTCACTCATCGTGTGGCAAGAGCACATTTGCCAAGGCCATAGCTGCGCGCTTAGGCTATATCTTCATCGACACAGGCGCGATGTATCGTGCAGTGACACTCTACGCCTTGGAGCATGGAGCTATAAGCGGATGTAACGCCGACGAGGAGCTTATAGAGTCGATGCTCTCAGATATAAACATCGACTTCCGTTTCAACCCTGAGCGTGGCGCAAGCGATATATATGTCAATGGCGATATGGTCGAGGGCAAGATACGCACTATCGAGGTGAGCAATTGCGTTAGTGCTGTAAGCTCCATAGGTGCTGTGCGTAGTAAGCTCGTGGCAATGCAGCAGCAGATGGGTCGCCAGGGTGGTGTTGTTATGGATGGTAGAGATATAGGCACGGTGGTTTTTCCTGATGCTGAGCTTAAGATATACATGACTGCCGATGCTATGGTGCGTGCTGAGCGTCGCTATAAAGAGCTTACCGCCAAGGGCGATAAGGTGTCGTTGGAGGAGATATACGAGAATGTGGTGTCGCGCGATAAGGCAGATATGTCGCGTGCTATATCGCCACTACGCAAGGCGGAGGATGCTATCGTGCTGGATAATTCGCACATGAGTGTCGAAGAGCAGATGGCGTGGTTCGATAGGGAGTATCAACGAGTTGTGGGGTGTTAGTATGCGCGTAGTTATAGACGATAATTCGGGTTTTTGCTTCGGTGTTGTCAGGGCTATTGGTGAGGCTGAGAGAGCCTTGCAGAGCTGTGGCGAGGTCTTTTCGTTGGGCGATATTGTCCATAACCGCGTGGAGGTGCAACGCTTGGAGCGTATGGGTCTGCATACCGTGTCGCACGAGGATATAGCGAAACTTGGTGGTCGCACACTGCTTATCCGTGCGCATGGCGAGCCTCCTACGACATATCGTCTTGCCGAGGAGCATGAGGTCGCCGTTATAGATGCCACTTGTCCTGTTGTTGCCCGCCTGCAGCGCCGTGTGCGTGAGGCGTATGCGAAGATGAGCGAGGTGGAGGGTCGTGTGGTGCTTCTTGGTAAGCGTGGTCATGCCGAAGTTGTGGGACTTACGGGGCAGGTAACGGATGATGTGGTTGTGGTGGAGAGTGAGCAGGACTTGGCTATGCTCGACTACTCGCGCCCTATCTACTTCCTCTCGCAGACCACACAGAGCATCGAACTATTCAACCACCTTGCAGAGATTATCCGTAGCCGTATGGCGGAGGGTGTGGAGGTTATCGTTGACGATACTATATGCCGCCGTGTTGCGGGTCGTGAGGCTAACCTTGCCGCCTTTGCTGGTAGTGTCGATGTGGTGTTGTTTGTCTCGGGTCGCAAATCCTCAAATGGTCGTGTACTCTCGGAGGTGTGCCGCAGAGCCAATTCTCGTTGCTATAATATCGAGGAGGCTTCGGAGATTGATGCGGCGTGGTTTGAGGGCGTGGAGAGTGTCGGCATCTGTGGCGCAACATCTACACCTCGCTGGCTTATGGAGGAGGTGGCTAATCATGTTAATAAATCGTTTTAAGTTATGAAGTATATCATCCGTTCGCTGAAATATCTATTCGTTATTTGCGTTCTCTATGTAGCGCTGATGTGGCTCTCGTCAGTATCGACCTATGGCGGTGCTGTGGATACCATGACACTTCTTCGTGCTCAGCTTAGCTCGGATAGGGGCGTATGGCTTGTTGTGGCGTTTGTGGCTTTGGCGCTCCTATACCCTAAGTTTGGCTATGTGCGCCGTCGGGTTGCAGGTGCAGATATCGAGGCAGACCGTGTGCGTATAGATAACGCCATGCAGCTCTATGGCTTCAAATTTGCGGAGACCCGTGATGGAGCGTTGGTCTATCGTGCCGAGGGTGTTGTGCGTAGAGTTATTCTGTTATTTGAGGATGAAATTGTGGTACGCCGCACTGAGGGCGGTGTGGAGGTTGAGGGTAAGCGCCGCGAGGCAGTGCGTATCATCTTCCAGCTAAGCGCATATATTGATAACAAGCGTTTTGAGTAATGAGATTTAGACTTTGGCATAGACTCCTGCTTGTCGTGGCGGCACTCACTGCCACAGTGGAGTCGTATGCCCAGACAGATAGCCGTGTGCAGCGAGACTTTGAGCTTGGCGAGTCCATCGAGGTGCTTGCCAACATCATGCGTGAGTTTGAGGTGGGCTTTGTTGATGATGTCAGCGCAAAGCAGCTTCTTAACTCTGCTGCGCGAGGTATGATTACCGCCACAGATCCATATTCGGAGTACCTCTCCGAGGAGGCTATGTCCAATTTCGAGATTTTGACTACGGGACGCTATGGTGGTGTTGGTTCGCTTATCAGAAAGCGTGAAGACTATGTCATCTTTGCCCAGCCATATAAGGGTTCACCCTCGGACTTGGCTGGTATAAAGGTGGGTGATAAGATTTTGGCTATCGACGGTCAAAGCATGCAGGGTAAGGATGTTTCGGTGATAAGCTCTCACCTCAAGGGAGAGCCTGAGAGCGATGTTGAGGTGGTCATCGAGCGTAATATAGATGGCGCGGTGGATACCCTCCGACTCACCCGTAAGCGTATATCTATTCCGAGTGTTAACTATGCGGGTATTGTCCGCGACGGCGTGGGTTATATCTCACATAACGACTTTATTGAGGGTAGCTACGATGAGATGCGCCGTGCCGTGGAGCAGCTCATGGCTACTGACTCGCTTCGAGGCATCGTCCTCGACTACCGCAGCAATGGAGGTGGCGTTATGCAGGAGGCTGTAGATATTGCCTCGTTGTTTGTACCTCGAGGTAGCCGAGTGTTGTCGCTCATGGGTCGTGACTCTTCGTCGTTGAAGCATCTTGAGACACGCTATGCCCCCTTGGCAGAGGATATTCCTGTAGTGGTGCTTGTGAGTGGTAACTCAGCCTCAGCATCCGAGATATTGGCGGGTGCGCTGCAGGATATGGATAGGGCAGTGATTATGGGTAGCCGCACCTATGGTAAGGGCTTGGTGCAGGGTACACGCTATGTGGGCTACAATAGCTACCTTAAATATACCACTGCAAAGTATTACACCCCTTCGGGACGATGTGTGCAGTCGCGTAACTACGCCACCATGCGCAATGAGGGTAGCGTTACCACCGTGCCCGATTCCCTGATATCGGAGTTCCGTACACGCGGAGGTCGTAAGGTCTATGATGGCGGAGGTATCGTCCCCGATGTTAAAATTGAACCTAAGTATGTAAGTCGATTTGCCGTTACGCTCTACGCCATGGGACTTATGGAGGATTGGGCAGATAAGTATATGCGCACCCACCATACGGATAAGATAGATGTTCGCACCTTCACCATCACGAATGAGGATTATGCCGACTTCTGTAGTTATATAGCCGATAAGGAGATACCATACGAGTCGGAGACGCGTCAGGCGCTTAAGGCGCTGGAGCGTGCCATGGAGCGTGACCTCTACACCGAAAGCCTCGCCGAGGCTGCCGAGCAGCTTAAGTCACAGTTGAAGGATGATAAGCTCTCAAATATGCAGACCTACCGCGGCGAGATTGTCGATGCACTGAATAGCGACATCGTCATGCGCCACGCCTATAATGAGGGTGTGCAGGAGCGCATCGCCGCAACAGACGAGGAGGTAGATAGAGCCATTGAGCTTATCCTTAATGCCGAGGAGTATCAGCGAATACTCGCCTCACAAGATGTTGATAAGAGATAGTTCGCGCTATGAAGAAGCCTCGCATCCCCACCTCACGCCTCTCGACTACGCTCCGTAGCCGTAAGACCTTTTTTGTTGTGGGCATAGTGCTTGCCTCGCTCTCGATACTCTACACATGGCGCATATCCATAGGTATGAAGCATGAGGATGAGGCTGCCATAGAGAAACTTAGAGAGGATGAGCGCAACGCTGTGGAGATGTGGGAGGATATACTTCGCACCACCAACATCGGTGGTCAGATGATATATAACCCTGAACTGCTACATGAGCTTGCCGAGCATACCAATGTACCACTTATCATTGCCGATGAGAGGCTAAATGTATGGGTGACAAACCTCCCCGAGGAGATCGTAGATAACCCCGAGCGACTTAGGGAGGAGATACTGCTTATGAGCGATAGCAATAAGCCAATATCTATATCCTATGGCATGATGAACCAAACGGTGATAACCATCTACTTCGGCACTACGGACTACGCCAACTTGGTGTCGAGTGCGCATGGCAGGGCCTTGGTCTATTTCCCCTATATGCAGCTTATCATCATCATCATATTTGCCATCTTTGCCTATGTTGCCTTCTCGTCAACCAAGCAGAATGAGCAAAATCGTGTATGGGTAGGTCTTGCAAAGGAGACGGCGCATCAGCTTGGTACGCCTACATCTTCCCTGCTTGGTTGGGTGGAGTATCTGCGTAGCCAGCCTGTTGACCAGCTCGCTGTGGATGAGATGTCTAAGGACTTGGCACACCTGATGAAGATTGTTGATCGCTTCTCGAAGATTGGCTCCGAGACGCAGCTCACGCCAACGAACATCAATGAGGTTGTGGGCGACACGGTGATGTACTTCCGCAGGCGTATCCCTCGCAATGTTACGCTTAGCTATAACGGTCTTGCCATAGCACCTATACGCGTATCAATAAATACAGCACTCTTCGAGTGGGTCATCGAGAACCTTATGAAGAACTCGCTGGATGCTCTGCAGGGACAAGGCTCTATAGATGTTACGGTGGGAGAGAGTGAGAATAGCGTCTATGTTGAGGTTAGCGATACGGGTAAGGGTATAGCCAAGAGTAACTGGACGCGTATCTTCGAACCAGGCTTCACAACCAAGACGCGAGGCTGGGGATTGGGTCTGTCGCTATCGAGAAGAATTATCGAGGAGTACCATGCAGGTAAAATTGCTGTGGTGCGCTCGGAGATAGGCAAGGGAACAACCATTCGTGTAACACTACAACGCAAGGAGGGAGATGAATAACTCTACATTGACATACTACGCCGAGGAGGGCTACAAAATTGTACGCCCAGAGACTATGTATGGCTATGGCTCGCAGATAGCAAGCGGTGAGGCACTTTACGAGGGCGGTTATCGCGCTACGAGTATAGCTGATATTTACGGTGCGGAGTCGGAGTTGGTCTCTTCGGGTGTCGATGAGTTGTTTGTTCCAGCGCTGAGCCATGCTCCGTTGTTTCATCTGCTACTTTTCGCCACACTACTACTCTATGTAAATATGCTGTATCGCTCGTGGGGCTTCATTGGTCACATCTACCGAGATATGTTTACCATGCGTAGTGAGCGTAATATGATATATCAAGGCGGTCTGCTACCGTTACAGTACTTCAAACAGGTCGCCTCGACAATAGGTTTTGTGCTGTTGGCTCTTGTTGTGTTGCGCTTTGTCGATGGTTTTATCCCAGCAAACTCTCCTATATATGGTGGTAATGTTGCACCCTTTGCCTCTGTGGGTGCTATCTTCATCGTTGTTGTCTATGTGGCGTGGTACTATGCACTGCATAAAGTCGTGGAGTGGGTGACGCTCTCGGATGCTTTACCTCAGCTCTCGGCAATGGGATATACACACTTCGTGAGACTGAGCGTTGTTCTATACCCAATGCTTGCGGCATGGCTCTTAAGCGATGGTAGAGGTTTAACATTTATCCTCCCTGCGCTTATTATTGTTGCTGTCGTGCTACTAATTTTATATTTGAAAGACACAATTTTGTTCTTTATCGATAAAAAAATTTCAATTTTGTATTGGATTTTGTACCTTTGCACCGCATTTTTGCTGCCTTTGAGTTTTATTTCGCATCTTCTACCACAGCGTTTGGGGTAGTTGTTGTCTGAGTAATATGGCTGATACTTAGATGGTTATAACGATGCGTTATTTTGATTTGTGGCTAGTAAGATAGGCTATATGAGAATTATTTTTGGATAAATTATAAATTGTAGAAAGTTGACAAAGAACAAGATTCTGGTATCGCAGCCAGCACCTGCGGTTATTGAGAAGTCGCCATTTTTCGACTTTTCCAATAAGCATAATCTAACAATCGACTACCAGCCGCTTATACGCGTTGTGGGTGTATCGCTTAAGGAGTTCCGCGCACAGCGCACAGAGATTCTTGAGCATAGCACCATGATTTTTTCGTCGCGCACAACCATCGACAGCTTCTTCCATATCTGCGAGGAGGCGCGTATCACCGTGCCAGAGACAATGAAGTATATCTGTAATACAGAGGCTGTGGCTCTCTACTTGCAGAAGTATATTGTCTATCGTAAGCGTAAGATTTCGTTCGCCGACGGAACATTTAACTCGCTTGTTGAGCTTATCGTGAAGCATAAGGATGAGAAGTTTATCCTTGCCCTCACTGAACCATTCAAGCCTGAGCTTCCTGAAACCCTCCAGACCCTTAAACTTAAGGTGTCGCCTGTGGTTTTTGCTCGTACCGTGGCAGCTGATATGTCGAAGATTAACCCTGATGACTACGACATAATCGCGCTCTACTCGCCTTCGGATGTTAAGGCGTTGGCCGAGAACTTCGATGTAGAGAAGCTCCCTGTTGTAGCAACCTTTGGTGAGGCAACTTTGCGTGCTGCTAAGGAGGCAGGCATGAAGGTTAAGGCCTCAGCACCATCGCCTGAGGCTCCATCTATGGCTAAGGCATTGGATATCTACTTCACTAAGCTCGAGGAGGGTAAGGAGGTTGTAGATGCCGAGCTTAAGGAGGATCAGGATAAGGAGGAGTTTATTCGTGCACAGCAGTCTAAACTCCAGAAGAAGACCCGTATTCGTACAGTTAAGAAGAAGGAGTAACTCATGACTAAGCCCTATGCACTTGCCAAGTCGGAGCGTCTCAGTTCGCTTACGGCAGTGCGTCGCCTCTTTAAGGATGGCGCGTCGGGCTTCGTGTACCCCTTTCGTTATATGCTAATCACAGACAAGAGCATCACGCCAAGTGTCGAGGTGCTCTTCTCTGTGCCTAAGCGCTACCATAAGCGCGCCAATAAGCGCAACACGCTGCGCCGCCGTATGAAGGAGGCATATCGCCTGAATAAGGCATCCCTTAAAGCGAGCGCTACACAGCGTGGTGTGGATGTCGATTTAGCTCTTGTCTATTCGGCTAAGGAACTTTTATCATATAAAACCATAGAGCATGCCATCTGCAAAATCTTGGCAGAGGTATCTGAGTGTCGTTAAACGCCTCCTCGCCCTCCCCTTTATTATTCTTGTGCGCTTCTATCAGCTCTGCATCTCGCCGCTGAAGCCACCCTCATGTCGCTTTACGCCAACCTGCTCGCAGTACGCCATCGAGGCACTCCGTAAGCACGGACCTATTAAGGGCCTATATCTTACGATCCGTCGCCTGCTCCGTTGTCATCCCTGGGGTGGGTCTGGGTATGATCCCGTCCCTTAATTTCTCATGATAAGGCAGACATCTACTGCCGCTAACAAAAAGTCCCGACAATGAGCAGTACGCCAAGTACAGCCCATCGTCGGGATTTTTGCCGAGCGTTGTATCTGCAGCCTTCTCCTGAGAAATTGTTTCTTTCTTGTGATAAGGGGTCATCTTCGGCACATCTCTAAAAGTAAACCACTCAGGGCTGTACTTCGTGTACTATCCCTGAGTGGTTTCTTTTGTGATGCACCAAATCTAACCCCTTCTGACAAGAAATTTGGGTCGTGCTGCCCTGAATGTTCATATATCGCTTGTCCCAAGCGAAACAATTACTAATTACTAATTGTATTTTAACCCCAATTGGGTTGTGCTCTCCTGAAAGTTAAGATAGATTTGTTAAAAGTCGGCGACTTTTTATTCGCGAGTTTAAGGAATATATAGAATTTAGTGAGATTAGTGTTTTATTGATGCTAATTTCCTAATTCCCTTAATTTCACTAACTTCCCTAATAAAAGGCGATACCTTTTAACAACAATAAAAGACTCAAGAGACGAGAGGGACGAGAGCGAAGTCGCGGAGAACAACCCCTTATTACCTCTAAATACCTTTAACACCCCTAAACTCTAAACTACACTCCCAACTTGTTTTTTTCTGCGATTTCATAGAACGCATAGTGTGTTAAGTGGTAGTAATCAAAAATTTATATTTGCGAGATACAATGTCCCAGTTGAGTGTTGTTCGTTTCAGAAAAAATGCTTACTTTTGTGGTGCTATTGGATAAATAGCAGACATATTGAAAGTGTTTTCGTCGGTCCTTGTTAGAAAATGTGGTAGTTTTCAGTGCGATAGGATAACGAACAGCACTCATTTCTTGTATAGCTATGTGGCTATGCACGCTCTGTGCATGTACCCATACTATCCAAGTGTGGGGCATTGTATCGTTTATTATCGCAGGGTTTTACCACAACCTTCTAACAATTAAACGAAATCAACTCCACACTTTCTGTTTTTATATTTCACCGCATAGGAGTTGTACGGTATTGTTGAGTTGCAAACTATTTATTAACTTTTAAAAACAATACTATGAAAAGACTTTGTTTGCTTTTGGCACTCTGCGGAGTGTTTGCAGTAGGATGTGGCGAGTTTGATTTTCATTTAGATGGAAGTGGAAACTTGGGTGAGAAGCCAAATAATGGCGGTAATGAGAACAAAAATGAAGTCGTCTTCGATGTTGAGGGCGAGAGTGGTATCACAGTAGATGTTGATGCTGTGGGAGGCACTGTAGAGGTTAAACTCTCGACAAATATCGACTACAGTGTGGTTATTGCTGAGGATGCTCAGGGTTGGGTTAGTGTAGCTGAGTCGCGTGCTGATGTTCGCGAAGAGGTTGTGACTCTTGTTGTTGCAACAAATGTGGAGTCTAAGGTTCGTACCGCTGCCATCGCTTTCAAAGATGGTGATGGCAAGGAGCTCCACACGCTCACCATTCGCCAGGCTGGTGCAGTTGAGGAGCACATCTTCACTGTTGACGGTGATGCCACTATCACTGTAGCTGCCGAGGGTTGTGATGTTAGTGTTAAGGTGACAACTGATATTGAGTATCAGGTCGTTATCTCTGAGGATGCTCAGTCGTGGGTAACTATTGTTGAGTCTCGCGCAGAGCTACGCGAAGAGTATGTGACATTTGCTGTTGCAGCAAACGAGGCTACCGTATCGCGCGAGGCGACCATCCTATTTAATAATGCGGAGGGTCATGCTATTCACACCCTCACCATTGTTCAACAGGCAGCTGAGGAGAAGCCATACTTTACACTTGAGGGTGACACTGAGTTTAGCTTCGAGACAGATGGTGGTAGTGCCGAGGTGCTTATTGCAACAAATATCGAGTATCAGGTTGTTATCCCTGAGGTTGCTAAGAGCTGGTTGAGCGTTGTGGTATCTGGCGCTGATAAGGCAACTTTTGCCGTTGCAGCTAATACTACATACGAGCGTCGCAGTGCAGATGTCAAGTTTGTTGATGCTGAGGGTGTTGTGCTTGGCACAGTTACCTTTAGCCAGAAGGGTTTGGTTGTGGAGAACCCTGTCTTTGACTTCGGTCATGTCGATAACTATATTGTTGAGCGTGAGGGTGGTAACATTATGATAGCTATTAGCACCAACATCGAGTACAATGTTGTTATCCCTGAGGAGGTACAGAGTTGGTTGAGCCTTGCACAGACTCGTGGTGAGGTTGTTAGTGAGGTGTTGACCTTTGTTGTTGCTGCTAACAGTGGCGAGGAGCGCAGTGCAGAGGTGTCATTCACAGATGCATCAAACAGCCTCTTGCAGTCGTTTACGATCACTCAGAAGGGTGTTAATAAAAATGGTAATATCGTCTTTGCCGATGAGGATGTTAAGGCTGTATGCGTAAAGAACTATGATGTTGACGGCGATGGCGAGGTGTCGTATCAGGAGGCTGAGTGGGTAACATATATCCCAAAGTATTTCTTCGGTGGAGGCTCAGGTTCTACAACTTCATACTATGATAAATTCAATACTTTTGATGAGTTGCAATATTTTACAAATGTTGTTGTTATTCACGATCATGCCTTCTACAATTGTTCTAAATTGACATCTATTACACTCCCTGAAGGATTACTATCTATTGGTTATTACGCTTTTGCTTGTTGCAAAGGTCTAACGACTTTTACTCTTCCTAAGAGTGTGAATTATATCTCTGAAGATGCATTTGAATATTGTCAAAATATTCAAAGAGTCTATATTTCAGATTTAGCAGCTTGGTGCAATATTAATTTCGAAAATGCATATGCAAATCCAATGTGCTATGGTGCTAATCTCTTTGTTAACAATGAGTTTGTATCTGAGTTAACAATTACTTCTGGTGTTACTGCTATTAATAGCTTTGCATTTTATGCTTGTGAATCACTCAGAAGTGTTACAATCCCAGAGGGTGTAACATCTATTGGTAAAAGCTCATTCAATAAATGTGTGTCATTGTCGAATGTAACTCTCCCTAATAGTTTAACTACAATAGGTTCTTATTTATTTTACGAGTGTGATGCTCTTAGAAGCATCACTATTCCTGAAGGCGTAACTTCGATTGGTGAATATGCATTCTATGAATGTAGTGGTTTGACAAGTGTATATTGTAAGGCTGCAACACCTCCAACATTGAACGGTACCAGTCACTTCTCTAATAATGCCTCAAGCCGTAAGATTTATGTGCCTACGGCCTCTGTTGATAAATACAAAGGGACAATGGGTTGGACTACTTATAAATCGTCTATTGTGGGCTACAACTATTAGTATATCGTAGTATCAAACTAAAATAAACCACGCGGGCAATGGCTCGCGTGGTTTTTTACTCCAGCTCGATATACTCCGTATAGACGAGTCGTGTGTTTGGGTTGGAGGTGGTAACCTCTTGGCGGATAGCCTTCGTGCCGTAGGGGATAAACCACAAGCGGCGTGGCACGCGGTGGATAACCTGATGCAGGGTGTCGTAGGTTACAACCTCGAAGCTCAGTGTGTCGCGCCTTAGCAGGGCGTGGAGCGTAGTCCATGGTGTTGTATAGCGGGCATGTAGCATGCTATCGCCAACAACTACAGTATCGCGCATAACCACAGTATCGCGCAGCGTGGTGGCTGTGACACTCTTTGCGTAGCTCTCCATGCGGCGAAGGCGTATCTCCATAGAGCGTATAGTCTGACAATCCTCTGTATGTTGCTGCTTGAAGTCGTTGAGTCTCAGTGTTAATGCCTCCACAGATGCTGCGCTCTTATTCGCCTTGGTGCGGTATAGTGTGATGCCCTGTTCCAAAGCGTGAATGTTGCCTCTGAGTCCTCTGTTCTCCTGCCATAGCTCAATGCATAGCACGAGCATTATAGCCCATAGGGTTACCATGATAAGTTGTCGCATAATAAGTATGATTGGTTATATGTAAAAGTTAAGATTTGCACCACAAATATACAATATCCAATCCCGCTTGTCAAGAGTTTTTGGCAAATAATTTGATATACTTTTGTTATTAAGTTATATTATTTATCTTTAAAGATGTTATTTCCCTTAAATTATCATGTAATTATCTTGCCTTAATTTATTGATATAGGGTCTTTTTGGAGCCTAAAATGACTTGAAAACATATATATTTGCACATTTTTTTACGATTTTTGTGTAAAAAAGTTGCGATATTAAATAAATGTTTATACATTTGTAAAGAGAAAAAGTAAATATATAAAGAGATATTAACCTAAAACTTGAAATAGTATGTCTAATCAATGCCCGGCAACTTGCCACTCTTATACACTGGAGCCTGAGGCTGGCTTTTCGTTGATTACGCTTAAGGAGGGTGAAAAGATGGTCATCGAGAGTGGTGACTATAACTCGTTGCTCTTTCTTACGGCTGGTAACTTTGAGATAAATTCAGAGGAGCGAAATGACTATGTTGTTCGTGAGGGGCACTTTGTGTTCTGCTTCCGTGCATACCACTATGAAATAACCGCACTTTCAGATGTCGAGATTGTTAAGGCGCACTTTATTGCTGCAGGTGCGACATGTGATATGATACCTTTCAACAGTATCGTTGGTAAGATTAAGAAAATTAGCTATAAGTTCACTCAGGTGGCTATGAACGAGCCTATGAACCTATTGCTACAATCAGTAAGGTTGTATCTTGGTAACTCGATGAAGTGTAATCACTTGCACCGTGCAAAGATACAGGAGATGTTCATCATCTTCAAGTTCTTCTACACACCTCAAATTCAGCTAAGAACATTCTACAATCTCTTCGATAGAAACCAGTCGTTCGTATCGTTGGTGCGTAACAATGCCCCACGCGTTAAGACCGTTGAGGAGCTTGCTGATATCTGTGGCTTCAGCGTGCAGCACTTCAACAATATGTTTAAGCAGGAGTTTGGCGACACCCCTTATAGCTGGATGCAGAAGCAGCGTATTCAGGAGATTGAGAGGCTACTCACAGATACCAATGTGCCGCTGAAGAGCATCATCAAGATGTATAGCTTTACAAACCATGGTCACTTTGCTCTCTTCTGCCGTAAGTATTTGCATAAGACGCCGCTAAAGATTCGTAAGGAGGCGAGAGCTAAGCGCGAGGCGGCAGGAATAACAGAGTAGATTTCATGTGAAAAGGGGTCATTCTCGACCTATTAAACATTCGGCTGAACGGGAGATGCTATGCCTCCCATTCAGCCGAATATCTTTGTTGAGGCTATGATAAGTGGGAAAGGGTTATTAAGGGTAATTAGGTAATTTAGTGAATTTGAGGGATTTAGGGAAGTTGACAAACGACACTAATCTCACCGAACTCCTTAATCTCCCTTAATTACCTACAAAAACCGTTATTCACCCTTAAATAATCTTAATAGCCCTTTTACTAATTTCTCCCCACTGATTACTATTTACCAATGACTTCCTATCCTCTGATGTAGTGGGGCATCTCTTCGGGTATCTCCAAAGAGAACTCCACAAGACCTGCGACCTCATCCTTTTCGTACCAAGGGGTCTGGTAGATAAGTTTGCGGAGAGAGCCCTTTTGAATGGTATAGGCATTATTTTCACCATTGGTAATAAGGCGGTTGATAATCTGGCGTGAACGCTCCGAATGGCATGGTATCATAGACTTACCACGCATATCACTATTGACCTCTATAGAGCGTTTGTTCTGATAGAGAACAACACCGTCAAGGTCGCAAACAGTTATAGCACATGTCTTTAGTGTGTCGCCCCATGGGCAACGGATATCCTCAAAATTCATAGCTTGGATTATTAGTTGTTTAGTTCATTCTATATACATTTCTTATACCCTTAATGCGGCGTAGCGAGTGGAGTAGCATATCCACAACGCCGATGCTTGGCACCTCGACGATAAGTTGTGCCGAGGCTGTGCCGTCACCCTTAGGGGCGTAGTTAATACCTCGCACCGAGAGCTTAAGTTCCTTGCTCGCAACATCCATAATCGTAGTCGCAAGACCCGGAATGTCGGCAGAGCTGATAGCTACGGTGATACGGAATGCTCCATCGGCGCCATCTCTCCATCGTGCCTCCATAACGCGGTAGGGGTAACGCTCACGCATACGGCGGGCATTGGGACAGTCGCTTCGGTGGATAGTGATACCTGCGTTGATAGTCACAAAGCCGAAGATATCATCGCCCTTGATAGGGTTGCAGCAACGACCAAGTTTATACTCTATATTATTTATACGCTCGTCAATAACCAAAGCATCGGAGTGGCGTGTTGGTTGCTGCTCCTCGCGCTCCTCACGAAGGCGTAGCTTACGCTCCTCGACATCGGCAGCTGCCTGACGACGCTCCTCATCCGCCTGACCCGAGAGCCAGTGGTTGAGAATATCCTTGACCATGGATATCTCTATCTTCTGGTCGGCAATAGCTACATATAGTTCATTGCCACGCTTGATCTTGAAGTGCTTGCATAGGTAGCTAACCGCCTCATCTATCGTAGTCTCAAGCTTCCAGTTCTTAATCTTGCGCTCCAGCTCCTCGCGACCCATACGGGCATGCTTCTGCTGCTCCTCGCGCAAGTAGGCGCGTATCTTACCTCGGGCGCGCTGTGTGACGCAGAAGTTCAACCAGTCCGCCTTTGGGGTTTGGTCCTTGCGTGTAAGAACCTCGCATATATCGCCATTCTTGAGTGGCTCCTTGATAGGTACGACCTTGCCGCCCACCTTACCGCCTACGCATATGCCGCCCAGCGAAGTGTGTATATCGAAGGCAAAGTCCAGAACTGTAGCACCCTCAGGTAGTTTGCGGATATCGCCCGATGGGGTAAAGACAAATATCTCACCTGCCGAAGGCTTAGCCTCGAAGCGGTGGGCTATAGACTCCGAAGTGGTATCTTCGAGCAACTCACGCAGACGACCAAGCCACTCCTCAGCACCCATGCCACCCTGCTTGACACCCTTATATCGCCAGTGGGCAGCGATACCTCGCTCGGCAACCTCATCCATACGCTCGGTGCGTATCTGCACCTCCACCCAGCGACCCTCCGAGGTCATCACCGTGGCGTGAAGCGACTCATAACCGTTTGACTTAGGGATAGATATCCAGTCGCGCATACGCTTAGGATTAGGCACATAGAGCGATGTTACATGAGAAAAGACTGTCCAGCAGAGGCGTTTCTCTTGTTCTGGTACGCAGTCGATGATGATACGCAGGGCGAAGATATCATAGACACCCTTGAAATCGACCTTCTGCTTCTTCATCTTCTGATAGATGGAGAATACCGACTTGGTGCGGCTCTTGATATGGTAGTTGATGCCGTCAGCATCGAGCAGTCGGCGCACAGGGGCGATAAACTCCTCGATAAATGCCATGCGCTCAGCCTCACTCTCCTTAAGTTGATGAACTATGTCGTTATATGCCGTAGGCTCGATATACTTCAATGATAAATCCTCCAAGGCGCTCTTGATGCTATACAAGCCGAGCTTATGGGCTATCTCGGCATATAGGTTAAGGCTCTCCCAACTCTTGGCAAGGCGTTTCTTTTCGGGGAAGATATCGAGCGTGCGCATAACCTCAAGCCTATCGCCAAGCTTGATGAGTATGACACGAGGATCCTCCGAGTAGGAGACAATCATATCCCTGAAATCTGATGCCTGCTCCTTGGAGCGCTTCAACTTAATATTCGATATCTTGCTTAGTGCCAAGGTAATACCCAATACCTCTTCGCCAAACTCCTGGCGTATAGTAGTCGATAGCTCCTCGATATCTTCGGGATGCTGTTGAACAGCAATGCGCACAACATCGTGGATGATAGAGCCAACGATGGAGTTACGACCAAGACCTATCTCCTCGGCAACGATGCGTGCAACACCTATATCGTGGTCGAGCATAGGTGAGCCATCATAGCGCGTAACGCCCTCCATACGCTCCGCAGCAAAGAGTATGGCACGATCGACCATCTCCTGTGTTGTTACAGAGTAGTTCGAGGCTACATACTCGCGGAAATTATTATATCTATTTAGTGCCATGATAATCAATCTTTGTAAATTATAACAAGGTCATCACTGCCAATAGCATAGAGCTGTCGTTGTGCTTCGCTTAGTCGCTCCTTGTAGGCTATGCGCTCAACACAAAAGCCCGCCTCGGCAAGGCGACTATCGTAGTCCCTACCATAGATGCGGCGGTGGTCATACTGCCCAAAGATGCGGGTGCGCTCCTTGGCATCAGTAATTGTGTCATCCTCGAAAGTTGTAGCGCGGCTACGATCCTCAGGGACAAGAACAATGCCCCAGCCACCAGGACGAAGGATGCGGTGCAGCTCACGCATGGCTTGCCTGTCATCCTCGATATGCTCCATAAGATGGTTACATATAACCACATCAACAGAACAATCCTCCAAGGGTATATGCTGGATATCGAAGTGCATATCTGCAAGTGGTGACTCAAGGTCGGCAGTGATATAGTTCTTTGTACCACGATAGAGGCGTTTGAAGTGGCGCATAAGTGACACCTCGGGAGCTATATGTAGCAGGCGTGGGCGACGCTCAAAGAGGTCGCTACACTCGCTGAGCCACAGCCATATCATGCGGTGACGCTCCAAGGCGAGGCAGTGGGGACAGAGGGCATCTTCGCGTGAGGTGACATATCCATAGGGCATAAAGCGGCGGTAGCGAGAGCCACACACGGGGCACTCCCTGCCATGACCCTTATAGGCAAGACCCATAATAGGGACTGCCCAGCTCGCCATGCGCTGAAGCCAGCGACGCGGAATATGGTTTAGCAACCAGCGAATAAGCCTCTTCATACTACTCTTCCGTATCGTTTATAATCTTGTCGAGCTCCGTCTTTGTCTCGGTAAGCTCCCCCTTACATATCTCGATAAGCTCCTTGGCGCGTTTCACGGATGTTGTAAGCTCCTCGATACCAAGCTCTCCAGAGCGCAATCGCTGAAGAATGTTCTCTAACTCAGCAATGGCATCCGTATAACTTAACTTACTTTTTGATACTCTCTTAGCCATTATATTTTCTCCTTATTTATGTCTTTAACCTCGGCACTTATGCTACCGTCATGCAACTCTATATCTATCCTCTGACCTATGCTCACATCGCCCGCTCGGCGAATGGTACCCGCGCCACTGCGCAACAATGCAAAGCCAAGTTGCAGAATATTCTCTACCGAATGGCTCTCAACAATAGCCTCGGCACGCTCCAAGCGTTGTATCTCGTTGTTTATACGGTTCTTAGCCTCGGTGTATAGCTCATGTTTAAGCATTTGTACCTTATGCTCCTCAGCTTGAAGATACTCTGCGGCAAGGCGCGATATATCCCCGCTATAACGCATAATGCGCAGGCTCTCGTTGGCGAGGTTACGCTCGGCAATAGCCTTAATCTCGGTTACAAGAGCAGAGATGTAGTTTAGCTCCTGGTCGGCAAGTTCCATAAGGAGTGTCGCCACAGCCGTAGGGGTTTTGCACGAGGTGTGGGCAACCATATCCGACACTGAGACATCCTTATCGTGACCGATACCTGTGATTACAGGTAGTGGGAACTGAGCTATGTGCGATGCTATGCGATAGGAGTCGAAAAGGGCAAGGTCACTTGTTGAGCCACCACCACGAATAACAACCATAACATCGAACTCCTCCTCTCTATCTGCGATAGCATCGATGGCATCTATAACACTGCGTTCGCCACAATCGCCCTGCATCAGGCTCTCAAAGAGGGTTATACGAAAGCGGTAGTTCGAGCGGCTAATCTCCTGCATAAAGTCGCGGTAGCCCGCAGCTGTAGCACTTGATACAACCGCGATGCGAAGTGTGGGGCGTGCCAACTTCAACTCTCTGTTCATATCCCACACACCATCCTCATGCAGGCGGGCTATCGTCTCACGGCGACGACGCTCCACCTCACCCAGAGTATATGTCGGGTCGATATCAATAATCTGTAACGAAAGTCCATAAATCTCATGGAAGCTCACTACAACACGCACCAAGACCCTAAGTCCTGCGTTTAGAGGTGTACCTGTAGCGCTCTCGAAGGATGTGGCTATAGCCCCATAGGCTGAACGCCATATCATTGCGCGAGCCTCGGCGCGGGGTGCGCCATCTGTTGTGCCCTTCTCCACAAGGTTGAGATAGCAGTGTCCCGAACGGTTGAGCTTAAGCTCTGAAATCTCGGCACTTATCCACACTGGGTCACTAAAACGACTCTCCACACACCCACGCACCATACGCATAAGGTCGTACAGTGTCAGGCTCTCCTGTGAGGAGGTGAATATGTTTAGTCTGCCGTTCATCGTATTATTATACCCATCTCCTTAGGAATGCTCTTGTTCTTTGGAAGTTGCAGGTTTACAAGGTGTTGGCTACGCACGGCAACGCCATCCTTATGGGCTGGTTGCCAGAGCGGTGCCTCCTCAATAGCGCGTGTAACACGCTTCAAATACTGCTTCGAGGTTGAGGATATGACCTCGCTAATCGAGGCCTTACCGTTGCTATCGACCTCAATGCGCAGCGATACGCGCTCGGCGGGCATTGTGTCGTCCCAGCGAACTACAGATGCGAGATACTCGGTGAAGTTGTGGAAATCGCCATGATGAAAACTCGCATTTTGATCATAACGCAGCGTAACAAGAATAACACCCTCCGAAGCCTCGATACCCCATTTGGCGATTGTCTCCTCGTTGGCGGGGAGGTTATCGATATGCTCAATATCCTCATGTGGTATATGTTCGATACTCTCCATAATCTCTCCATTGACAACATATAGCGGCTTATATCCATAAGCCTTTATAGTGCATAATATGGCGAATATGGCGAATATGGCGATGGCTCTGCGGAGCATAGTGCTTAGATTTTAAATTTGTAATTTATACCGAAGATATGGCGAAGTTCTCGCTCTAACTTAACAGGTTTAATCGTACCATCTTTCCGATAATCAATATCATAAGATCGATCAAAGTCGATGTAATAGTAGAAGTCTAATCGGTTGTTGCG
This sequence comes from Alistipes sp., assembly GCA_045650465.1. Lineage (GTDB taxonomy): Bacteria > Bacteroidota > Bacteroidia > Bacteroidales > Rikenellaceae > Alistipes. The sequence goes on along the minus strand of JAZRRF010000051.1, from coordinate 20,213 downwards.
ATCGATACGATACTTTGCTCCAAGACCACCACGATAGCGAGTAATATATTTGAAGGTCTCGCCGTTGTAATCATTTAAGTCAGCCATAGGTATGGGGGTATTGAGCGTGTTGTATAGCTCAAAGAGTAGATATGGCGACCATCGAGAGTGCGGAATTTTATAGGTGGTCATAAGGCGTGAGCGAAGTATGGCTTCTGGATTGGCCTTCTCGTATAGTTTTACAGACCCTGTACGGAAGGTAGATTGAACCCTCTCGCGAATTGAAAACTCAAAGTCTCCAAACTCAATCTCACCCTCAAAATTGAGATTTACTCTATGACGATTGCTATCCCAACCATGATGCTTATTGTCGTAGATGTTTATAAGTATGTACTCACCACCAATTTTGAAGTGCTTGCCTATTTCGTAGGTAGCACCTGCAAAGGTGTGGATGCGATCCATAGATCCTATATTGTTATTTAGTCGAGCCTCAACACCAGCCTCCAAAGATAGATCCTTGGTTACATCCCACTCTACAGCTCCCTCCATACGACCACGAATGTCGTTGGTAACATCCATAATCTCTCGCTCTATGGCATTGTTCTGAGCGGTGGCTGTATTGTGGTTGATTATGGCTAAAAATAAAATGACCGTTATGGCGTATAACCTGTTCATAATTAACTGTTTATAGCATTCTTTTCGTTAATCTTCATAGTAGGCTCGTGCATGGGAATCTCATCCTTCGATGGAGTGTAGAAGACCTTTAGAAAGGCTACATCGCGCAAAAAGTCAATGTTGCCTACATCTACGCGCAACACCTTATGTCCGAGACGATTCTCCAAGTCGGCAATTAGTTCATTGCGGCGCTCAGGGCGTATAAGCTCTATGCGCTCATAGCAGACAAGTTTCGTAGCCTTACGCTTACGCATAATGCCATACTCAACAACGGCAAGGAGAGCCAATATCAGACCATTTGCCAATGCTAATTCGGCATATGATACCATAAGGTTGATACCATTGATAACAGCCACGGCAATGGAGAGAAAGAGGTAGGTCATCTCGCGTATAGGCACCATTTCGGTACGGTAGCGCATAATGCCAAATATCATGAATAGTCCAAGGCCAATGCTTACATCTATGCCCACGCTCTTCATGAAGAAGAGTAACAAAAAGACGGCTGAGCCGAAGAGCATAAAGGTGACACCAAACTCCTTATTGCGGCTCTTTGGGTAGTAGAAGCACCAAGCAATAGCAAGGGTGACAATCAGGTTGATTAAAAATTGTAGGCATAGCTGCTGAACAGAGATGCTGTCGCAGAGCGGAATGCCGAGAAAGGTGGCTCCAACCTGCTGGTCTATGCCTGTAAGGGCTGCTATCTCAGCATCAAACAAATCTGGATCACCAATGGGATTGTCAAATCTAATCATCGTTATAAATTATTTATTATTATTCTGTTGTATCCTATGCGTTTCTCGATATTGCGTATCTTTTGAAGTATCCTATTGTGCTTTATTCCCTCCACGGTGAGTGCTGTGCCGAGGCAATACTTGCTTATCTTCATTGGCTTGACCCTCAGCTCAAGAAGTATCTCCTTGGCAGTAGAGGGGATATTGCCATCCTGCTTAATCTCCACGATTGACATACCCTCAATCTTCGCACTCCTGGCGTTGCGCAGGTCGCAATACTCCAAGTCGAGATCTATGGTTATGCGCTCAGTGAGGTTTGGGTTTACCACGGTGATACGCACAAAGCGCGTTGAGAGTGCTGGGCTAAGTGTTGCGATATCGTAGCGCGATTGTGCCGAGAGGAATGTTCTAGCCTCCACACTATCTAACGCCATAAGCCCACTCTGTGGTATCTCGATACGCACCTTTTTTGTGCGGCCGCGGTTATTCTTATTCTTGACCTCAAGGTAACACGCCAAGCCATCCTCATAGTAGCGTGTGCGTATCTTCTGTCGTGTTAGTTGGCGGTTGTGGTGGGCGATATACATCGCTCTATCTGCCGTATCGAAGTATCGGGTATCGTAGCGCGCAGCACGCACACCATTGGTAACCTGCACCTTGTAGCCATACTCTGCTACACGACCGAGAAACTCCATTATCTGACCCTCACTCGCTACATACTTGGTATCTATGCGGTTCATGAGCTTCACCGTGTGCATCTGTTCCAAGCCAATAGGTTCCATCTGCTCCCATAGGGGCAGTGTGTTGAGATGTTGGTATCGTGCAGCAATTGACATAACTACTCGAAGGTGTATTCAAATTGACGATAGGAATTGAGTGTGCCGTTGGCGTTATAGTTCAGACGGCGTGTGCATACACCATTGCTATCGTACTCATACTTGCGCACCTTGCTTACCTTATTGCGCTCGTTATAGACAACCTCCTTGATGAGTTGTCCCTTGTCGTTGTACTCATACTCGGCACGCCATGCAAGATGACGACCAAAGTCGCTATACTCCGCTTCGGCAATGAGCTGCCCAAGCTTGTTGTAGCTCTCGGTATGGTCCACCCACTTGTTCTTGCCATCGGGCGTGGTCTTCCACTCCTTGACCGTGAGTGCCTTACCCTGGTTCTTGGCAAGTTGGCTACGCTCGGCTTTCTCAGCATGAGCGGTAAAGGTGCATATTAATGCTAACAGAGTGAATATCAGTCTGAAATGCTTCATCGCTAAATAAAAATAGGATCGACTACGCAGAGAGTCGATCCTAATATCAAATCTTGTAATCAGAATAGCTCTCCTCTCTCTACAACTCGCTCTCCTTCAAGCGCTCGGCATTCTCGGCTACGATAAGCTGGTCGATAACATCCTGGATGTCACCATCCATGAATGCAGAGAGATTGTAGATTGTATAGTTAATACGGTGATCGGTGATACGACCCTGTGGATAGTTGTAGGTGCGAATCTTCGCAGAACGGTCACCTGTAGATACCATGGTCTTACGCTTCGATGCAATCTCGTCGAGATACTTCGAGTACTCGAGGTTGAAGACACGCGTACGCAACTCCTCGAACGCCTTATCGAAGTTCTTAAGCTGTGACTTCTGATCCTGACACTGCACAACAATACCTGTTGGGATGTGGGTAAGACGGATAGCTGAGTAGGTGGTATTTACCGACTGACCACCAGGACCCGATGCACAGAAGATATCCTTACGAATATCGTTCATAGAGATTTCAATATCGAACTCCTCAGCCTCAGGAAGTACTGCTACGGATGCAGCAGAGGTGTGTACACGACCCTGTGTCTCGGTCTGAGGCACACGCTGCACACGGTGTACACCCGACTCATACTTCAAAGTACCATAGACACTCTGACCTGTAACCTTCAATACAACCTCCTTGTAGCCACCTGCCGCGCCATCCGATGCAGAGGTAATCTCATAGCGCCAGCCCTTAGACTCGATATACTTGGTGTACATACGCAACAAATCACCAGCAAAGATAGCCGCCTCGTCACCACCTGTACCACCACGAATTTCGACAATAGCGTTCTTGTCATCCTGTGGGTCTTTAGGGATAAGAAGAAGCTTTATCTCCTCCTCCATCTTCTCGATTGCTGGCTCAAGTGTTGCAACCTCTTCGCGTGCTATCTCGCGGAACTCCTCGTCCTTCTCGTTAACAAGAATATCCTTTGCCTCAGCAAGGTTTGCAAGTGCTGTGCGGAAGCGATCCGATGTCTCAATAATAGGCTCAAGCTCCTTGTACTCTTTAGTGAGCTGGATGAACTGCTTAACATCTGCAATAACTTCTGGGTCGGTCAACTTCTGACCAATCTCCTCATATTTTAGCTTTAGACCATCAAGGCGAATAAGTATAGAATTATCTGCCATATCTCTCTTTATTATATTAAATCGCGCAAATATAACGAAAATTTCCGAAAAATCATAGTATGCTAAAGAGTTGATAGTTAAACAATTTGATTTTGCGTAGAAAAATAATGTAAAAAAATTTAATCAAAACTCTTGACAAACGCATTTTGATGTTGTATATTTGTACCGTCAAACACCTCTTAATACAACGAACTTTAGTTGGGAAATTAACAGTAATACCAACACTAAGCAAGAGTTATAAACATATGTAATACATTGTTAACTAATGTATAATGCAATTATATTAAATTGTATTTATAGATTATAAACAATTTTATCAACATCAAATTTGCAGATTTACAATACGCGAAAGTTGGTGTATTAGGGATGTTGACACCTTTTACTAACACCTTAAAATATTTAACATATGAATTTCAAAACGATACCTAAAAATGGAGCCTCATGGCGTGAAAGACTCCTTTATGAGCTGGAGTTCGAGGAGGGGGAGCAGCTGGTTGATGTGGAAATTTATGATCAGATTACACAGACTGTGATAGCTAAACTAAGACTATATGGAGATAGCATTTCTGAGCTTGATATTGCACCATATATTCGAACTGCAATGGCAAAGCGAGACAAAATCGCGGTGACAAACATAACAATCTCTCCGTGTAGTGATGCTTGTAGGATAACACTAATTACTAATGGGGTTAGCTCCGTACCCCGCCTATATTTTAGAGAAGATATATCTGCCCTATCGCCAAAGGTTCTGAGTGGGGTGGCTGAGCAGGCGACAATTGCCAATGGTGAGGTTATCAGACTTACTGTCTATGCCTTGGAGAGCATCTCTATGACACTTATGCAACCAGTAGCTGCTGGAGGTGTAAAGACCTTGAACTATCGTACAAATGGTGTTCCGTGTGAGGTGGTTGTGCCTGTTAGTCGTGTTGTTGATGGTGAGCGTATTGCGGTGAGTATAAGGTGTGACGGTGGCGCAATGGTTACGCATAGCTTTAGGGTTGTGAGTCGTGAGAAGTCTGCCTATAGGCTTGCCTGGATAAATGAGAGTGGGGGTGTGGAGTGTGGCTCCTTTGCGCAGAGTGTAAAACGCAGTTTAGAGGTTAAGTTCGAGGAGGTGGAGAGCCAGGAGGGGTGGTATAGACGCATAGTATCATCGAAGTTGATACGCCGACTCTCAATATGTGGGGTTACGCAACGCGAGATGGATAGGTTGCTTGGTCTGTTTCTCTCACCTGTGATATACCGATGTGTTGGCACTGGGGCTCAACAGGTTAGGCTTCTGACAGATGAGGTTGCCTTTGATGAGCATGGTAGGTTACGCAAGCTGGAGTTTGATATAGAAGAGGAGTGGAAAGGGGGTGATAAATGATGCGTCTAAGGATTGATGGCGTTGAGGTGCCGCTATTTTCGGAGGATGTTAAGCTGCCTCTATACGACTCTCGAATGGTTGAGGGTTGTGCTGAGCAACGCGAAGGTGATAGAGTGCAACTTGCTGTGAAGCTAACACCACAGACAATCGAGATATTGGGTTATGCTCCTTTGACGCACCCTGCCGAGGTGTTCAATGACAACTATCATCATGGAGAGCTAAGTGTGGATGGCGTTGTGCTACTTGACGGTGTTCTTGTCTATTGTTCAACGCAGATAAAGGCTGGTGAGCGTATCTGCAACATGGAGCTTAGGAGTGGCGGTGCTATATGGGCAGATGGTGCAGCTACGACGAAGCTTAAGAGTAGTGATATTGTTGCGGAGCATAGGTCGGACCTGTCGAGTATAGCAAGGTCGTGGAGTGATGAGGGTGCAGTGAGATACTTGCCTGTACATCGCGATGGATATCGCACAGAGGTTAATACGGGGCTATATGAGGTCTATCATCCACTACTACCTCAGGACTATCACCCCTTTATATCGGTGAAGGCGTTGGTGGATAGTGTAATAAAGAGAGGTGGGTATAATCTGCGCAGTGAGTTTATGAGCTCGCCGTTCTTTGAAAAATTGATGTTTAGCGGTTCGTACCGAAGTATCGAGAGTCAGGAGGCTTATGCAACAATGGACTTTAAAGCAGTTCGCTCCTATACATCGTATGCAACGGCGGATGCTTTAGGTAGGGTAGATGTCTGCATGCCTGAGTCGGATAGAAGTGTGGGAGCTTTTGTTGATACGGTGAGTGCAACAACTGTTGATGAGAACGGTAACTTGTGTGAGGATGCTTTTACTACGAACGGATGTTTCGCTTTTGAGAGTGACAGACCGTTATTTCGTCCCAAGCGCGATATTAGTGTTGCTTTCGATATGCACTTTCGTTATACAACGGAGTATCGCATGACGAACTCTCAGAGTCTTAAAGGCTTCACTCAATTATATGTTGGCAATGGTTGCTATGTGGATGTTTCGTTGCCAAATCAGCATAAGGATCGTCGAGGGGAGGTGGTGGCAGGAGTGCTCTATAAACTCTATATCTTCGACTATGACCCTACGGCAAAGTATAATCTTACGGGTGTGGGTAGTATAAGCAGCAGAGTATCGTCGGTGAAGTTTTCTACACTCCCAACTACGGCAGTTAAACTCCAAATAAGACGCTCTGGTAGTAGCATCTATACGGAGTATGATGGTGATTGGGCGCTATACGATGGCTATGTTGAGGAGTATGGAGAGCAGAGTGTGGAGTTTACTCTGCGAACACCATATCAGCTATGCACATACAGCTCCCCTAACATCTTTAATGATATATACTTTGGTGGTGCAGAGCCAGGGCTACGACTTACGCTACATGCGGGGTGTAGCATAACGCCGGTGTTTGGTGGTATTGTGGGCTATGGTGATAGGGTAGTATTTGAGGATATTGCCAACCATGACATCTCTCAGGCGGATATCATAGATGCTATAGCTAAGATGTTTAATCTATGTATCTATACACACAATCGCTCGAAGAGTATATACATAGAGCCGTATGATGACTTCTTTAGTGGTGATATTGTGGATTGGCGGACCAAGCAGCGTGGTGATGCAATATGTTACGAGGAGTGTGTGATGGATAGTTTTATGCTTACGGAGTTGTGTTACCAGCCTTCGGATGGGGCTGTAGGTTATCGTTACGATAAGAGTCTTGGTGAGTTTGGCTCATGGCGTTTTGGCGTAGATAGCTATGCTGCCAAGCAGAGCGTAGAGCGACGCATCACCCCAATCTTCTCGCCTACGGCCTCCTATTCATCTCTTGTAGGCACAGCACCCTCTGCCGAGTTGCTAACGGTGGGTAACCGCGATATAGTCACCTTGGATGGTCTCTTGGATCCTCGCATTGTGCTATATCATGGGCTTAAGCCCTTGCCCCATGGGGAGAGTTGGCCATCTCCCTATTGTCGAGACTCCTATCCATCTGCCTCGTTTCATAGTGTGGAGAGTGGCGAAACACTCTGCTTTGAGGATAGAGATGGTGTGGTGGGGCTACACCGCTACCATGATAAAGCTCTGAAGGAGCGCGCTACAAGTCAGAGACTCACCACCGACATATATCTTCCGCCTGAAGAGTATGTTGCGCTTTTCGATCCAAGTGGTACAGGTGCAAACATACGCTCCCGCTTTCGACTTAACAACGGAGGTGACTCCTCGCTATTTCGCCTCGATGCGGTGGAGAGCTACGATGCTAAGAGCTATATTGCTCGTTGTCGTTTTCAGAGATTGTGTAATGATTAAATTAAGGTTATGAATCAGATGATTAAGATTAAAAATGAGGTCGATATGACAATTATCGACATCGAAGGTACTATCGGAGTACCAGAGTCGTGGCAGAGTGACAACCCCGAAACAAGGGTTACAACCTATGAGCGTTTCAAAGAGAGTGTGTCGCGTATTGCCGATATTGAGAATAGCACCATTCGTGTTAACATTCGCTCTACAGGTGGTGATGTGAACGATGCGATGCTTATTTACGAGGCATTGCGAGCTACAGGTGCTAAGGTAACTACATGTTGCTATGGCTATACCGCTTCGGCTGCAACCATAGTGGCACAGGCAGCAAGCGAAGGGTGCCGACTAATAGCCCCTACATCGCTCTACCTTATCCATAACTCGTTATGCTCGGTTGAAGGTAATGCCGAGGAGCTACAAGCTGAGGTTGATATGCTTCGCCAGACAGATAGGCGTATAGCAGAGCTATATGCTTCGCGCTCAGGGCGTGGTATCGAGGATATTGCAGAACTTATGGCGGCTAATGGTGGTCGCGGTCGCTGGCTCTCGCCCTCAGAGGCTCTCGCTGAAGGTCTTGTAGATGCTGTAGAGGGTGAGTCTGAAGCTTCCACTGAGCAGCAGTCGCTCGTGGAGCGCACGAAGGTGGGTGTCAAGGCGCTACTGAGGGCTTTGGGTGTTGAGTTTAAGGATGATATCACACCTGAGAGCGATGTAAACTACACGCCCCATCCACTTCCAGCAGATAGTGTAGATGGCTCAAAGATAACCTTTGAAAATGCGCAGAGTGCCGTAGAGCCTATAGCCCTCAAACCTATGGAAGATCCATCGCCTGTGGAGCGTAGTCAAGAGCCTCGCAAACAGGCATACGAGAGTGATGTTCGCTCTATCAAAAGACTTTTTAATTAGGGGTTATCCCAAATAACTATTTATCAATCAATTTACTAACAATTAAATTTTTACAACTATGGGAATTATTCAGGAACCTAAGCGTTATGTTGGTCGTGACCTTGAGACTATCTTTTTCCGCCCTATGATTTCGGGTGAGAGTGCTACTGACCTCGGTATTAGAACTATCTACAACATGCCTATGCCTACAACTGTTCAGCTATGGAGTCCTCAGAGCGATGTGCTTCGCAGCTACTCCTCTGGTTGGACAGGTGGTGAGTCGGCAGTGCGCAAGCAGAAGGAGATCGCCATGACTAAGATCAAGGCAGAGGTTGGTTTCTCGGCTTCGGACTACTTCAATCAGGTTTACGAACTTATCACCAACAACGCCACTGTTAGTCTCGATGACCTTACAGGTAGCGAGCTTGAGCAGGCAGAGACAGAGATGTTCCGCGCGGCTATTGCCGAGAGTCTCCGCGCGTTGATGTGGATTGGTGATACAGATGCTCAGAGCTATAACCTCTTTGATGGTTTCATTAAGCTAATCTCGAAGTATTCATGCCGTGAGGTGGACTTTACGGAGAATGGCTGGGATACCTCGGAGGTGGTTAATGTCCTCTCTAGAATGTGGGAGAGTGCCGATGCTCGTCTTCGAGCTCTTAAGAAGGACGGTCATCTTGCCTACTTCGTGACAAGCGAGATATACGATGCCTACGAGTCGTATCTCGACCAATTGGGCGGTGACTCGGCATATGTAGATGTTGTTAGCGGTCGCCGCGAGTTAAGCTATCATGGTATCCCTGTCATTGACATGAACATCACGCAGATACCGGGCTTCGATGAGGCGCTAAAGTACAGCTGCTTCCTTACCGATCGTCGTAACTTGGTGCTTGCAGTAAACACCAACGACGACCCAAGTGCTGAGGTACGCATGTGGTATAATCCAGATGAGATGGAGAACCGTCAGCGAGCTACATTCTTGGCGGGATGTGAGATCTTGGACGAGGACTTGGTCGTTGTAGCAAGGTTTGAGTAGAGTGTTTAGTTAACTTAATAGATGTTGTTATGTCAGAAAGTAAAATCTCTACACACATAACATCCATCACTAACCGAGCCGAGCCTCTCTTAGGCTCGGTGGCGGTGGGTGGTGGTAGAGGCGAGGATAGCAAAGTGTGGAGTTGGGGCGATGATAATATGCTCCCCTACGCACTCTCGCTCTTGGCGCGTCGCTCGGTGGCACATCGCCGCATAATAAATGATAAGGCGGACTATATTGCGGGCAAGGGTATAATCTGCGATGAGAGGCTTCACCTTCTTTGCCACATTGCCCAGTGTGCAAATGGTAGTGGTGAGTCGCTTAGAGAGGTGATATCCAAAGTCGCTATGGATAGTGCGATGTTCGGCAATGCCTTTTTGGAGGTTGTCACAGATGAGCGTCGTTCGTTTCTTTCGTTCTACCATATTGATGCTTCGAAGTGCCGTATTGCCATAGACTCTCAGCATGTTGTTGTTACGAGTGATTGGCTGAATTTCCGGGCGTCAGATGCTGTGACTCTTGCGCTATATCCAAACTTCGAGCCTCGTGATGATGGTACGCTGCGTGCTGTTATTCACCTTAAGAGCTACGAGCCTATGTTCTCACATTATGGTGTTGCTCCATATATTGCAGGTTTGGACGCTGCCGCTATACTCTATAAGACGGATCGTTGGAATATCTCGCGCATAGATAACTCCTTTCAGCTATCGGGTGTTATGATGCTCGACAGTGTGGTTGACAATGAGGCTGCTGCCGACCGTGTTGTGCGTCTTGCTGAGGAGAAGTTTGCGGGTAACCCTGGTCAGGTGTTATTTGTTCTGCGCGACCATAACGATGGTGATAACTCGCGCTTTATCCCCATAGACACCGCCTCGGATGGCGATTGGCAAAAGTTGCATATGCAGGCTGAGAGTGATTTGGTCGTGGCGCATTCGTGGTTCCGTTCGCTTAGTGGTCTGGACTATGCCACGGGTTTTAGCTCGGATAGAATACTCCATGAGTATGAGGTGGCGCTAAATACGGTCATCCGTCCTGAACAGATGCGCATTATGGAGCCTATACGATGCGCCATAGAGCGTGTTTTGGGTATAGATGCTTCGTCGTTGGATATTGTTAACCAGCCACCAACACGCACCAAACCACTATATATGAAGGTGTGGGAGGCTCGCAAAGCTGATGGACTAAGCTACGACGAGAGCGACCCTTGCCAGCAACTCTTCTTGGCACAAATTACAAAGTATAACCTTCAAAATATTGGTTAGTATGAAGCTGATAATCGCACCTGCGGAGTTATTGAGTTATGTATTCGCCGCAGAGGAGAACTATAACTATAGTATGATTACCGAGGCGGATGTCGCCATTGCCGAGTCGCGCTATCTCCTCCCAATTGTGGGTGAGCAACTCTACGATAAACTCCTTGGTGGAAGCTATGTTGAATTGCGAGATGGGTATGTTGCCCCTATGCTTGGAGCATGGGTGCGCTATATCATCGAGCCTATGCTTGCAGAGCGGTGTGGTGTTGGTCATGGCGCGGAGTCTGTCGATAGTGGGCGTATGACGCATCTGCGTTCCATGGCATCTATGCTCACACGCCGCCTAAGTGACTATCTTAACGCAAAGCAGGATGAGTGTCAGGAGTATAATCCTTGTTGTAACCCTATAAATTATTGTTCTATAGATGGAGGTATTGTGCAAATATATTAGTGCGGTTTTGGCGGCGTTATGTGCTTTGCTCTGTCCCATAACTCCGCTTATTACAACCGCTATGTTCTTTATTTTTGTGGATTTCGTCACAGGTGTTGCAGCGTCGTATGCTGTGGCGCATCGTGAGGGTAGGGCGTGGTGGATTGAGAGTCGTAAGGCGTGGCGTACAATCCTAAAGGCGGGATTTACTGCTGTGGCAATCATTATGATGTGGTTCATAGACTCACTACTTCTGGGTTTTATGAACCTACATCTTGCCAATCTCTTTACAGGTTTTGTATGTGGTGTGGAGTTGTGGTCATTCTTGGAGAATGCTTCGGCAATAAGTCGCGCACCGCTCTTTGTGTGGCTCGGTCGCTGGGTGAGACACCGTGTAGAGAAGGAGGTGGGTGATGAGTAGAGGTCTTAGAAACTGTAACCCAGGCAATATCCGCCGCTCTAAGGTTAGATATAAGGGTGAGGTGCAACCGAGTCGCGATGCGGAGTTTAAGGAGTTTTGCTCCATGGGATATGGCTACCGTGCTATGTTTGTGCTGCTTGATAGCTATCGTAGCCGCTATGGACTCTGCACCATTCGTCAGATGCTTGGTCGTTATGCTCCGCCCTCGGAGAACTTCACCGAGGGGTATGTGCGCTTCGTCTCGTCACGCACGGGAATTGCTCCAGATGAGATTGTAAACACCCGCGCTGCGCGTGATATGGTGCCTATAGTAGCGGCGATGTCCCAAATTGAAAATGGTGTGCCCGCAACGATGGACGATGTTGAGTTGGGGTGGAGATTGTTCGAGAGTTAAAAACAAGAGGTAATGATGTCTAAAAGAGAGGTTGACTTCTCCGTGATGGGGTGGTCAACCTCTGCTTTGTGATGTGTGTAGTTGCTCCTAATACACTGCTATACGGGCGATAGCGAGTGGACCTCTGGAGTCGATAAAACGAATGCGTAGCTCATTTGTTGTAACACCATCGCCAAGTGGTATTATCTGTTTATATCCTATGGTTGTGCCGTTGGCTAAATTCTGCCACCTGTCGCCTATGCGAGCCTCAATAGCGAACTCTTTGACGCGCTGCCCCAAGGCAATATGCTCTTGTATAGCAATATACTTAGCTGTAATGTCGTCGGTCCATTGTATAGATACATCACCCGTTGTGATATCGTCAGCAGTCGCCCAATATGATGTATTGTCACCCTTCATGCTTCGAGCCGAGTAGCCCCAGCCGCGTGATGATGATGCTGAGAACTTAGCATCCAAAGCAAGGTCCTTGCTAAATGCGCTCTCCACCATTGCGCGCCATGTCATGAGAGACTCAACATCCTGCTCAGGAATGCGTCCACGGCGGTCGGGAGCGAGGTTTAGGAGTAGTGTGCCACCACGACCTACCGAGCTAAGGTATATGTCGAAGAGATGCTCTGGGCTCTTAGGTTGCTCATAGTCGTGATAGAACCACCCTGGGCGGATGGATACATCTGCTTCGGCAGGTGCCCAGCGAGAGCCATTCTCCTCGCCATGTTTAAGCACCTCGATGTTGTCTCTGCCACCAGGGTACATATTTTCGGGTGTTGCCATAGCCCAACAGTGTTTGTCTATGATGCCGCGCTCGTTGCTACACCAGCGTGCATCGGGGAGTGATGAGCTCCACACCACGGTTTCGGGGGATAGCTCGCGGATGATATCTATAACCTTTGGCCAGTCGTAGTAGAGGTATCCCGACTCTACCCAGCGTGTCTCATAAGCCCCGCCATAGTAGCCATCGCCGCCATTTGCTCCATCGAACCACATCTCAAAGAGTGGTCCGTATGCTGTAAGCAGTTCGCGGACCTGATTGCGATAGTACTCCAAATACTCATCTGTGCCATAGCCCGCATGGTTGCGATCCCATGGCGATAGGTATATACCGAACTTTATGCCTTGGCGTCGGCAGGCTTCAGCAACCTCGCCTACGATGTCTCCCTCGCCACCTTTATAAGGGGAGTTCTTGATACTATGCTCAGTATATTTACTTGGCCATAGACAGAAACCATCATGGTGTTTAGCTGTGAGTATCAATCCTTTAAGATTTGCATCCTTCACAATCTTTACTAATGCCTCGGCGTCGAAGTCTGTGGGGTTGAACAGCGCTGGTGACTCATCGCCAAAGCCCCACTCTCTATCGGTAAAGGTGTTTATTGTGAAGTGTACAAAGGCATACTGCTCCATCTCATGCCATGCAATCTGATGTTCTGTAGGCACAACGCTCATAGGCGCAGGAGGTGTGGGTTGGCATGCCATAACGCCCAACAACATAGGTATAACAATGCGACTTACAGTTCGCTTCAATAGATTTATAATGTTCATAGCAACTAATTTTGGGTAAAGTTACTAATTTAATCGATACTACATATTGTTGATGTGCAAATAATCGTTGTTGTTTCTAATTTTTTACTGAAAAGCGACTATCTTTGTAGATGCTTTAGATATAATCAATATATGAATAAGTTATGAAGATAGCAATCATCGGAGCTGGTAATATGGGAGGAGCATTGGCGCGTGGTCTTGCTCATGGCACTCTTATCCCTACATCAAATATATATGTGTCTAACCCCTCGACACCTAAACTCGATGCGTTGAAAGCTGAGTTTTCGGATATTATCACCACGACGGATAATTGTATGGCAGTAGAGGCAGCAGATATTGTTGTGCTTGCAGTGAAGCCGTGGAAGGTTGAGGAGGTACTTCGTGAAATAACCCCACACATGGATTATGCTCGTCAGGCAGTTGCTTCAATGGTTGGAGGTCTGGATATATGTCAGCTCTCTAAGTGGCTCGATAGGGGAGATGGTGTGTTGCCTGCGACATATCTTATAATTCCAAATACAGCCATCGCAACCATGAGCAGTATGACCTTTATCGCCTCGGCGCGCTCTACAGCTCAGCAGGATAATGCGCTTCTTGAAATCTTCAATGAACTTGGTGAGGCTATGTTGGTTGATGAGAGTCTTATCCCAGCAGGTACATCGTTGGCTTCGTGTGGTATAGCCTATGCACTTCGATACATACGCGCAGCTATGGAGGGTGGCGTGGAGCTTGGTTTTCGTGCTAATGATGCTAAGCGTATAGTGATGCAGACACTGCGTGGTGCTGCGGATATTCTCGCTGCTACGGATGCTCACCCCGAGGCGGAGATTGACCGTGTGACAACACCTGGAGGGTTGACTATCAAGGGACTTAATGCTATGGAGGCAGCTGGCTTTACTCATAGCGTCATCGAGGGCCTTAGAGCCTCGACAAAGCGATAATAGCTAAGCGATAAGATCTTTTAAGCGGTTTGGCGTATGAACTTTGTCACTTATGGAAATATTGAGAAACCTGCGATTATGCTAATCCCAGGTCTGGGTGTCTCCTATGAGATATTCTTACCTCTTATAGAACTGCTAAAAGAGCGCTATTATGTTGTGGCTGTGGAGGTTGATGGCTTTATAATTGGAGAGACTTCTTCGTTTAGTTCTGTGGATGATCAAGCACGGCAGATTATCAACCATATACAATGCTGCCATTGTGGGCATATAGCGTGTATATATGGTCTGTCGCTTGGAGGTACGATACTCTCCCGCCTATTGGAACTTAATGAGGTTGTTGTCGATCATGCCATTATGGATGCTGCGCCTTTGGTTGCTCTGCCTCGCTGGTTGGTAAATCCGCTTCGTTATCTTCAGGCAGCAAATGTGTGTAGCTGTTATCGTCACCATAGATTTTGGCGTTGGGTGTTTCGTTCACACTACTTCGATGTCCTGCTCGATGAGTGTAGAAAGGTCTATCCCTATGGTGGTCGTCGCGCTGTGCTTGATGGTTATCAATCGGTATATACAAGTACCTTGGAACGGATTTATGGTAGTGATATACACTTCTGGTATGGTACTAAGGAGGCTTTCGTGGCGCGTCCTATGGCGCGTCATCTGTTTAAATTGTGCCCCTCGGCACATGTTGAGGTCTTTGCCAAGATGAATCATGGAGAACTGCTTATAGAGCATGTCGATGAGGTGGCAGAAAGAATTATGAAAATTATGAATGATAGGCTATGAGTAACACCGATATAATAATCCGTCCAGCTCGAAAGGAGGATGCTCTAACAATAGCTCATATCATTGCAATGGCTATTGGTGATGAGGTGGGATTACGCAACTATTGTGGTGATGAGTATATATCGGTTTTGAGAGCTGTAGCGTGCGCTGAGGCAACGCAGTATAGCTATGAGAATGTTCTTATTGCAGAGTCTAAAGGTGAGGTCATGGGTGGTGTCGTGGGGTATGATGGTGCGCACCTTATGGTGTTGCGACGCGGAACTTTGGCTATTATAGAGGAGCATACGGGGCGTGTGCCTATGATTGTTGATGAGACCGAGGCGGGAGAGTATTATCTCGACTCGATAGGCGTATATCCTCAGTTCCGTGGTATGGGCGTAGGTCTTAAGTTGGTTAAAGCCTTTGTTGAACAAGCCTTTGCCAAGGGCGCCGAGCGTGTGGGGCTTATTGTTGATATACAGAACCCTAATGCTGAAAGATTATATTGTAAGCAGGGCTTTAGGTATGTTGGTGAACGCACATTTTTTAGCCACGAGATGCGACATATGCAAATGGTTAAGGAGTAAATCTAAATAATATATGAGAAGGGTCTTTGTTACGGGTGCAGCCCATGGTATTGGTCGCGCTATTGTTGAGTCATTCACTGCAGCAGGTGATTGTGTTGCTTTTTGTGATATAGATGTTGAGCGTGGCACATTGGTGGCGGAGGCTACAGGTGCCAGATATTTCCCCATAGATGTGTGTGATAAGCATGGCTTGGAGATGATAGTTAATCGGCTTATTAGCGAATTGGGCGACTTGGATATTATAGTAAACAATGTTGGTATAGGTGGCTTTGAGCCTATCACAGAGTCCTCGGTGGAGAACTTTGAGAGGGTGATAAACACAAACCTACTCCCAGTCTTTATCACTTCGCGCCTGCTTGCCATACATCGTCAAAAGATGGGTTCAGCAAATAACTATGGTCGTATTGTCAACCTCTGCTCGACACGCTACCTTCAGAGTGAGGCTGGCACAGAGGCGTATGCTGCATCCAAGGGCGGTGTATGGTCGTTAACTCACGCCTTGGCTGTATCTTTAGCCCCATACCATATCACCGTGAATTGTATTGCCCCAGGGTGGATAAGTGTGAATGAAAAGGAGGTACTACGCGAGGAGGATCATGCGTTTCATCTATCGGGCAGAGTAGGTCGTGCCGAAGATATTGCGCGCACATGTATGTTCCTGTGTGAGCCTAAGAGCGATTTTATCAACGGTCAGTGTATTACGGTCGATGGCGGCGTAACCAAGAAGATGATATACCCAGAGGAGTAGAGGGTTCTACATAATCAGCCAATAGAGTGATAGTGTTTATTTATGATAAGCGCAATAAGCTGGTTAATAAGTGTTTAATATATACAAAAAATGAGACTACCGAAAGGTATTCGATAGCATTTTGCTACCTTAGTACCAAAACTTGCACCTACATTATAGCGTGCAACTTTTGATACAACCTTCCGATTAGCCTCGCCAACCTAAAACTACTAACCTAAATGAACCTTAAAACTTCGCTGCAAAGGTAAACAGAATGTTTGAACTAACCAAACATTTTATTAAAAATTTTCAATAATTTTTTCAATTGTTTTAATTATGCCTATGTTTTAGCGAAAAGTAACCTTAAAACCAGAGGTTTACAGATAGGCGTAGTGTTCTTGGGTATGAGTAGTTGAGTGCATCTGCAGCTTTATGAATGGAGCTAAATCCCTCGCGTGCCACGATGCGCAGACGATTGGACTCATAGCCACGAACTATCCAATGGCTTGCAAGTAGATTGTTTCCCGATAGGCGGAGTGTCAGCGATTGCTCATCGCTGAGTTTGATTCTCTTTGAAAGCGAAAAATCCAAACTTGAGGCTGAGGGGAGGTTGGTCTGAACGAGTAGTTGCTCCCGCTCCTCCACAGCTGAGGCAAGGGATAATACTCTATGTGAGCGAGGTGTGTATGCAGGTTCAATATAACCGCCATCACACCACGATAGAGAGAGTTGTACCTGCCATCCTTGGTGGCGGAATGCAAGGTCGCCATACAGTGCAATCTCAGATGTGCCCCAGTGGCATTTGTCTAAAGCAACTGCAGTGTTGGCAATAAGTCTATTGTCGCTATCGGCATATAGGCTCATCACAGCATCATCGGCATATATGTATGAGGCCACTACAGCTCTAAAGTTAGAGGTTAAATATCTATTCCATCCAACCATAGCTCTTACATCTGTACCGTAGCCCAAACGGTCAATACCTCGCACATGAGCATCGACATAGCATCTTGCTATATCGTCATAGTAGCGATTCATGCGACTCTCGTTGCCATGATATACGCCAAAGAGCAGCAGACTGAATGATAGATTGCTACTTGGTACATAGCCGTAGGTTATTCTTATTGCGCCGCTTCTCGAAAGTTCAAAGTTGTCTATGAGGCGATTGTTGTAGTCGGGATTGAGAAATAGGCTCTCAATCTCTGGTGTGCGCGTTTCTATGGCTGCTGAGGCAACAAAGAGGTGGTTGCCCAAAGAGTAGTTGGCAATAGCTGCCAAGCTATAGGGTGAAAACTTCGCTAAACGCGAATAACCATAGGAACCAGAGTTGGGAAATAACTCCTTCTCGTAGTGACCATTACGCTGATTAATGTCTGAGGAGATCGCTGCCCGCAGCGTTATATCCACATCGCCATATTGCCAATAGGCGCGCCCAAATAGAGAGCTGCGCAGGGTGCGTAGCGTGTAGTTATATCCATAGGTGTCGCCCTCATGGATAGTTATATCAGGATTACGAAGATTGTTGCTAAGAGCATTAGAGTAGGTGGCATCATCGACTAAGAAGTAGTCTATGTTGTTGATATATTCGGCTCCGAGTAGGTCATTAAGCACTTTGTATCTATGAGTGGTGTTAGCGTTTAACGACAAGCCATACTCTATGTTTATTCCCTCCAACGAGCTACGAAACAAGACAGTAATATCTCCATAGGTGTTATCAGCTCTCCGCTCCTCGACAACATAGCGTGCATGACCATCACTCTGTAACATATTGGTGTGATACAATCCCTCCCAATCGATTTGTGTATAGCGCATATCGCCCCTAAGCCATGCATCTGTGACTGGTTTGCTCAGGGCGTGCGAAGTGTGGTACGAGGGAAGATAGTGGTAGTTGTCGGGCATAGGTGTGGGGGCATCGAACCACCCAAGTGATGTGATACACTCTCTATTATTACCTATATTTGCTGTGATGCTCATCGTGGTTGATACTGTTAGTCTATAGTCCCACATGAATATAACTTCGGGGTGTAGCACTTTTGCCTCACGCGAGTTACGCACCTTGCCTTGTTGCATACCCCAAAGAGGGTTGTAGCACTTATCACCGATAAGCCTATACGCCTCCTCGACCGAAGCACGACTAAGACCGCGCTTGGAGTAGGGTAGTAGGGCGATGATATTTAGCTTGTTGCGGCGGTCGGTGTACGAAGCTGAGAAAGATAGTTCGGCAGCGTCACAATATACACCTTTTATATATAGGTCATTGCCAAGAGTTAGGCGTGCAGCATACCTATACTCCCAGCCCTCATCAAGCATAACATCGTTATAATCGGGCTTATGATAGCCAAAGTATGAGATGCCGCCAAGGTATCTTCTGCCCGATATGTTAACGCCAAGAAAATCATGTGTATAGTAGTTCTCGCCAAACCCGAAGTGCTCGGTCTTATATAGTGCTGAAGAGGTGTTTATCTTTCCTAAGCCAAGGTCAACATCGCGTCTAACTCTTAGCACGGAGAGCATGCGCGCAGTGCTATAATCCACCTCGCAGCCCCCTATGGTGTAGCGCTCAGCCCCTCGCTCGCCCATATCTCTGAAGTTTAGTGCTCGAAGTGCATACTCTGAGTTGCGGCCTAAAAGAGGCATTTCGCCATGTTGGGACGATAGTGTATCCTCCAAGGAGATTAGCGTCTCATCCTCCTTGTAGAACTTATAGTAGTGGTAGTCATACTCCTCCTGTGCCCATAGCTTAGAGCTTAGGAGTAGTAGGCCTACAACCAAGATAAACACCCTGAAATAGCCCCTCATAGTTGCTTACTATAGTTTAGGTTCTCGCTCAACGATAAATCCCCACACCTGTCGAAGAAGATAGACTAACAGAGATTTGCGATATATCTTATGGAAACGCCATAGCGAACTAAAGCGGTTGATGATTGATAGTATGCGCACACGCCACATCGAGTAACCTCTATTAAAGAGATTGTTTGCGCGGAATATATCCTTCATTATACGCTCTGTATATCGACTCTCTGACCTTATGTCTGGGTTTGTTATCTCTATGCCAAGATATGTCGTAGCTAACTGAGTCATGCTGTTGGCAAAGAGTGTATAACCGAGTTTATCGCTCCAGTAGTAGAACTCATCCCAGTTGATATTGTGCTGCTCATGCTTCAGCAGTAGCGCCCAATCGCACAGATGACGCAACTTTATACCCTCAACAAGGAAGTGTGTCATAGCATGTGCAGTAAGGAATAGGGCGTTGAAATCTGCAGAAGGTTTTATTAGCTTTGTATCTTCGATAGAGATTGCTCCCTTTGATATAATACTTTCAAGGTGTCGCTCAAACTCCTTTAACTTGCGACTGCCACGAATACCTACACAGAACTGGTGATTCTCAATAAGTAGCTTCTGGTAGTGTATATGCGAGTGTTTGTAGTAGTCGCGCGTAACTTTAGCACCCATCTCCTCAGCCACCTGATTACCTTGCTCGTAATCCGCACCAAGGAAGCAATCCAAGTCGCCACACTCCCTATGCTCAGGTCGAGGATAGTAGCCCGCAAGAGCAAGACCCTTCAACACATGGAGAGTTATACCCTGCTGAGCAAACCTCTTAGCAAGGGTCGTTGAGACACTCCTCTGGTGGTTGTACCTGCGCTCAATAGCCATGGTCGAGGCTATCCACTTCATCTTCAGCTCCTTGGGAGGTTGCTCTTTCTGAGGTAAGTCGGATCGTAGCCATGTCGTTCTGT
>JAZRRF010000050.1:0-5658 GCA_045650465.1 Alistipes sp. | reverse complement strand
GTGTGGTCCTTACCCATACCCACGTTCTCACCTGGGTTGTGTACTGTACCGCGCTGACGAACGATAATGTTACCCGCCTTAGCGAACTGACCACCGAAAAGCTTTACACCGAGTCGCTTGCTCTCTGACTCACGGCCGTTCTTAGAACTACCAACACCTTTTTTGTGTGCCATCTTCTACTAACTTTTTAGGGTTTAACAATTAATCTCCACAACGAGAACCTGTGTCAAGTACTGACGGTGACCGTTGCACTTCTGATAACCTGTTCTACGCTTCTTCTTGAACACAAGAACCTTGTCGTCCTTAAGGTGCTTCAAGATCTTGCACTTTACTGTGGCGCCTTCTACTACAGGTGCACCAACCTTAACCTGACCGTCGTTGTCTACAAGCAGTACTTTGTCGAAGCTCATGGTAGAGTTTTCCTCTCCCTGAAGACGGTGAACATAGAGCTTACGACCCTTCTCAGCCTTAAACTGCTGACCTGCGATCTCTACTATTACGTACATTTAATCTAAAAATTGAATGTTTAGCGCGGCAAATATACGACATTATTTCTACACTGCAAAACATATTTCCAAATTTTCGTCATTTTGTGGCATACATTTCGCTGACCTTTATGCGTTATCGTAGTAGAACTATTGCAAAAGCTAAATATTATTTGTATCTTTGGAAAAAATGTAGAACTATGGAAGATGCACTCAATACCCTTCACACCCCTGAACCTCAATCTCCTGTTATTGATGATGCTATTCGTAACTACCTGCTTACGGAGCAGTTCAATGCTGCTGTGCGTGCAGGCGCCGAGATTATGAAGATATACAAGCAGCGCGATGACTACGGCGTGGAGCTTAAGAGTGATAATTCGCCTATTACGATTGCCGATCGTGCTGCCCACAACTCCATTAAGCTCTCGCTTGGTCAGACGCGCATTCCTATCCTCTCGGAGGAGGGTCGCCAGATGCTCTATGAGGAGCGCTGTAATTGGGAACTCTTTTGGCTTGTTGATCCCTTGGATGGCACTGTGGAGTTTATCAAGGGTAATAATGAGTTTACCGTAAACATTGCCCTTATGCAGAATAATATCTGCGTGAGTGCAGTGGTCTATGTGCCATACCACCATAAGATATATATCGCCGAGCGCGAGCGTGGTGCATGGGTTATGGATAATGTAGTGCCTGATGATGCAGCCAAGTATAGCTACGAGGATATACACTCCGCGCTTGAGCCGCTACCTCTTGCTTCGGCCTCTCATTCTGTCTATCGTGTTGCACTCTCTCGCTCACACCAAACTCCCGAAACGCACGCGCATGTTGAGGAGTTGCGTGCCGAGCATCCCGACCTGGAGATTGTTGAGCAGGGTAGCTCCTATAAGTTCTGCCTCCTTGCCGAGGGTAGTGTGGACTACTATATCCGCACCACAACCACCTCGGAGTGGGATACCGCCGCAGGAGAGCTTATCCTCTCGGAGTCGGGAGGCTTGACCCTCTCATATCCAGATGGTGTGCCTCTATATTATAATAAGGAGTCCCTGGATAATCCGTGGTTTGTGGCCCGCAGAGTTTAGAGACAATCTGCACCCCTATATAATATAATGGATGGCTTATCGGTTTTCTCGATAAGCCGTTCTATTTTATCTGTTTGATAGATTGCAAAAGTTGCTCTATCTTTGCGGTACGAAAATTGAGTTAAGAATATAAAAAAAACAGATATAGATTATGGGAGCAATAAATTTGACAAAGGGTGGTTTTGAGAATCGCATTGCAAAGATAGATGATTTGGCTAAGGAGTGGCATTTCTTGGGTGATAAGCCTGCGTTGATAGACTTCTACGCCTCGTGGTGTGGACCATGCCAGCGACTTGCGCCAATCATCGATGAGGTAGCCGAGGAGCTTAAGGGTAAAGTAGATATTTACAAAGTAAATGTTGACGATGAGGAGGTACTCTCAAAACTCTTCAAAGTGCGCTCAATCCCAACCTTGGTGTATATCCCTATGGGCGAGCTACCAATCGTTCAGGCAGGTGGCAAGACCAAAACAGAGCTTATGGATTTAATCAGAACTAATCTCCTAAAATAGATAGTAAATATCCAGAAATAAATCATAGTGTAATTTAATGTGTTAAGTTTAGGTAAATAATTGTTTGTTAGCAGGGCTGGCTTCAACAGAAGTCAGCCCTAAATATTTGTATGGAGTTCCAAGTAGTGGAGATTATGAAGTGATTTTTAGATGAAATTTTTGTTTTTTTTGTAATATTGCTTACTTTTGTATTGCTATTGTGCAAATAGTAGACATATTGAAAGTGTTTTCGTAGTTCTTAATCGAAAATGTGGAAGTTTTCATAAGAGAGGACGAGCGGATAGCACTCATTTCTTGTATAGCTATGTGGCTGTACGCATTCAGCGTACCTACCCCGTACTATCCAAGTGTGGGGCATTGTATCGTTTATTCTCTTATAGGTCTTTCCACAACCTTCGATTAAATAAGCGAAAGTTGACTCCACACTTTCTTGTTTGTAGTAGAGCATCATTGGGGTAGATGGGAAACATTTTTTATTAACTTAATACACAAAAACTATGAGAAGATTGTTTGCTCTTGTTGTCAGCGTGCTGGCATTAGTGGTGGCATCATGTTCTTATGATGACACAGCTGTCTGGAATAAGGTCAATAGTCTTGAGGATCGTGTTGCAAAACTCGAGGAGTTGTGCAAGAAGGCGAACTCAGATATTGAGGCTTTGCAGACTATTGTTGAGGCTTTGCAGCAGAATGACTATGTTGTCTCTGTTGCTCCTGTTATTGAGGGTGGTAAGACCGTTGGTTACACCATCACCTTTGCTAAGTCGGGTGAGGTTACTATCTACAACGGTAAGGATGGTAAGGATGGTAAGGATGGCGCTGATGGTAAGGATGGCGTAAATGGTGATGGAGGCTATGTCCCTAACATCGGTGTTAAGAAGGATGTTGACGGTATCTACTACTGGACCTTGGATGGCGAGTGGTTGCTTGATGAGAGTGGCAACAAGGTTCCTGCTCAGGGCGAGCAGGGTGCTGATGGCGCTCAGGGCGAGCAGGGTGAGCAGGGTCAGCCTGGTGAAGATGGTCAGGACGGTCAGGACGGTCAGGACGGTCAGGATGGTCAGGACGGTCAGAACGGAAAAGATGGTAAGGATGGCGTAACACCTAAGCTTAAGATTGAGAATGACTACTGGTATGTATCGTACGATAATGGTGCTACATGGAGTGTTGTTGGCAAGGCTACTGCTGAGGATACATCTGCAGGTGACTCTATCTTTGAGAGAGTTGAAGTTGAAAACGATTGCGTTATCTTCTATCTAACTGATGGCTCATCGTTCACATTGCCAATTAGCAATCAGACCGATGGCGATATTATCCGCTTCTTGGATAACGCTGTGAAGATTCGTTGCGTGATGAATTGGGATACCGATGGCGATAACGAGCTATCTAAGGCTGAGGCAGCTAAGGTAACCTCACTCGATGATGTATTTAGGGAGTGTGATGCTATTGTAGCATTCGACGAGTTGAAGTACTTTACTGGTCTTACAGAGATTGAGCCTTATGCGTTCTATAGAGCACTTAATTTGCATAAGATAACATTTCCTGAGAGTATTAAGAGTATAGGTGAGTGTGCATTTGCATATTGTTATCGTCTTAAGCAACTCAATATCAACGAGGGTGTAACAAAGATTGGTTATGGTGCATTTGCAGGGTGTCGAAGCCTTAAGAGCATAACCATCCCTGGTAGTGTTGAGGAGATTCAGTTGACATACGAGGAATATAATGACTATGGAGAGTTTTATATAGATTATGCAAATCCATTTGTAAATTGTTATTCACTTGAGGCTATATATAGCCCATACGCATATGATGGCAGATCGCTAATTATGGATAACACCTTGATATATGTAGCTTCGAAGGGAATCAATGAGTACACAATTCCTGCAGAGGTTAAGAGTGTAGCTAACAATGCGTTGGGTTTTTATGATTTCGAATCTGATGCAGTTCGTTTCCCAAAGGTGGTTATACCTGAGAGTGTTGAGTATATAGATGCTTACGGATTGCTTGCTGCTGAGTATCACTTTGAGTCTATGACACCTCCATCAATGCATGAGAACGCTTTGGGTTATTGGTATGATGGCGAAGGTGTAAGACCTGTGATCTATATTCCAGATGGAGCATTGGACGCATATCTTGCAAGTGATTGGAGTAATAGTTATAAGCAGGTGATTAGTTATTCAATAGATGATATACCAAACAATATTGTCAAGTATACCACAACTCATGGTAAACTTATTGAATATCTAAATAATAATGATAATGTTCTATCACAGAGCCTTGTTGATGGTGTAGGTTATATTATATTCTCAGAGCCTGTTACAAAAATAGATAATATATTTGGTTATAATGGAGATGATGTTTTAACTATAACACTCCCAGATAGCGTAACTGAGATTGGCAATTATGCATTTGAGGATTATTATAACCTTGAAAGTATAAATATCCCTGAAGGTGTAACCACTATTGGTAGCGCAGCATTTTTGAATTGCCGTAGTTTAACAAGTATAACTATTCCTTCAAGTGTGACAACATTTGGATCAGCGGTGTTCTATGGCTGTCATGGTGAACTAATTGTGAATTGTAATCTTCCTAATCAGTTCACTGAAGATGATTATCATGAGAATAAGTTGATATTCTATGGTGCATGTTTTACGAGAGTTACTATTGGAAACAATGTGACTGAGATAGGTGATTGGGCATTCAATGATTGTAGTAGTATTACAGATGTAATAATTGGTAGTAGTGTAACAAGAATTGGTTTTGGGGCATTTTCTGACTGCTGTAATATAAAGAACTTTAATCTCCCTGAAGGACTAAAAGAAATAGGTGTTGTTTCATTCTCTCATTGTTATCTCATTGAAAGTATTATTATTCCTGATAGTGTAACAGAGATTAAGTATGGTGCATTTCAGGATTGCGATTCTTTGACAAGTGTGATAATTGGTAGTGGAGCTACATCAATTGAGGCCACAGCGTTCTGGAGTTGTGATTCTCTTGAGAGTGTATATTGTAAGGCTATAACTCCGCCTGCAGGTGGAGTTGAGATGTTTAACTATAATGCATCTAATCGCATGATTTATGTACCTTATACCTCAGTCGATGAGTATATCAGCGCAGAGTATTGGGCGGATTATGCATCATCTATTGTAGCTTACGATTTTGAAAATGATTGTGTCTATGTCTCTGATGCTGTTAAGTCTTGGTTGGGTACTTGGACAGTAAACTCTACTCAAAAGTACTCTATCGATAGTAATGGTGATGGTACAGTAATTGAGGAGGCTGATACTTTTACTGTAAATATTACTGCGAGTCCAAATAGTCCTGATGAGGTCTTTATAGATGGTCTAAGTGTACTTGGTCAAGGCTGGGCAATATATGGTGCTGTAGATGGAGATCGACTTCACATCCTCAATGGTACAGATTTTGGTTATGATGAGAGTGGGTATATACGATATTATTGGTTGAGTTTCTATGATGTTGGTATCTATTCTTCAATAATGCCTTTTAATATTCTAACAAAAAATGGCGTTGATTCAGCAATCTCAACGAACAAGTTAACTCTTTATGATGCAGATAATAATCCTGT
>JAZRRF010000049.1:0-23979 GCA_045650465.1 Alistipes sp. | reverse complement strand
CGAAGGTGTGGTTAGCAGCAAGATAGAACTGCAAGGCACCTGTCTCGTCCTGAACATACATACCCTTCTTTGAAGTAAGGTTGTTAAGGTCCATATTAGATACAACAACACCCTCGATAATGCCACCGATAGTGTTACCCTCGCCTACAGCCAAAGCCTCAGCGATAGTCATTACATCGCCTGGAGTTGGATCTGGCTCTGGTTCTGGATTTACAGGCTCATCGCCACCACCAGGAGTCTCAGTACCGATAGGCTCGTCAGTGAGCTTAACACCGAATACGATAGCACGACCGCTTGCGTTGTTAGCAACAGCAGAGAATGAAGCGTCTGTAGAGAACTCTATTGTAGATGTAGCTGTCAAGCCCTCAAGTAGTACTGAGTAGTGATCCCTCTCCTCTGCAGTAAGAGCAGTATATGGAGGGTTACCTGTAGCACCAACATGTGCATTCAAAACCTGAGTCTTAACCTCACCACCGTCAACACGGAAGTAGAGAGTTGCAGACTTACCCTTCCATGCTACAGCGTAGAAGTTCAAATATTTGTTGCCTGATACGCCTACAGCACCAGACTTGAAGTAACCAGCCTTGTCACCTGTACCAAGCTTGAAGCCTGTTACAGCCTCGCCACCAATCTTAGTATCCTTGTGACCATAATTAGCGTTTGTAGAGTCATCGGTTGTGCAAACAAATGCTGCATCTGAAGCGTACTGACCCTCAGCTGGCTCTGGAGCAGGAGTCTCGCCACCCTCGCCTGGAACAAGCGATACGAAGATAGCATCCTTACCCTGTGGCTCACCGTTGAATGATGAACGAACAGTGCGAACAGTGATAGTATCACCTACCTTAGCACCTGATGCAGCCCAATACTTCTGCTCGCCTGATGGAGAGCTAAGACCATAGATAAGTACCTCAGCAGTACCATCGTTAATGTAGAAGTTACCATAAGTCTCGTTGGTAACATTTGTAATCTTACCTGTAAGCTCATAGATAGTTGCATCCTCAGCAGCAGCCAAGAACTCAGCTACAGTCGCCTTAACAACCTCACCCTGAACTGGAGGCTCTGGAGCAGTGCCTGCCTCAAGGTTGATATCCTGACCACCCTCGCCAAGATCCAAAGTTACATCATCAAGACGGTATGCGCTCTCAGCAGTTGCAGAGAACTTGATGTAAAGCTTAGCAGGAACCTCAGACAATGTGAAGTTTGCAGTAGCCAAATTCCAACGACCCTCAGCAGTACCTGCGAATGTGTACTCTACATTTGACCACTTCTCGCCATCAGCAGAGAGCGACACAATGAACTCAGATGGAGTGAACTTGCTGCCAAGTGTCTGAGAGTACTTCTCAGTACCGAAAGTCAAAGTTAGGTTATTCTGTGAAGACTCCAAAGCAATATCCTTGATAGTGAAGTAGTTCTCAACCTTACCGAAGAAGATGTTGTTGAGACCTGAACCCTCATAGTCAGAGTATGAGCCATCAGAGTTAGAGTTGTTACGAACAGTAGTGTTGTGACCATCGTAAGATACATTTGCAGCAGCAGGACCTGCAGCATTCTTCATCTGTGGGAAGTCAGTAACATAAGGCCAGTAGTTACCCTCCTTGCGAGCAGCCTCACCATCGAAGTTCTCGAAGTAGAGTGCATCGGTTGTTGGAGGCTCTGGCTCAACAGTCTGAATGTTATCAAGGTCGATAGTCTGACCGCCATTACCAACGAAGAACTTAAGGTCATCGAGGCGATAAACAGAAGCAACCTTAGCCTCGAAACAGATATAGAGAGTCTCAACACCTGCCACCAAGCTGAACTCAGCAGTAGCTACATTCCAACGACCAGGCTCAGTACCTGCGAATGTGTAATCCACTGGAGCCCACTTCTCACCATCCTTAGAGATCGACAAGATAAACTCATCGTTACGGAATGTGCTATCGCCATCCTGTGTGTACTTCTCAGTACCGAAAGTAATCTTGTAGTTCTTCTGCTCTGCATTGAGTGGAGCGATATTGTTGATAAAGAAGATACCACCACCAAAGAAGATGTTGTTAGAACCCGAACCAGCGTAGTCTGAGTAGTCGCTGTTAGATGTAGAGTTTGCACGAACTGAAACACCTGAACCTGTATAAGTTACATTTGCAGCAGCATCACCCTTAGGATTAGCGAACTCAGGGAACTGATCGATGTATGGCCATGAATTGTTAGAGTTACCATACTCCTTAGTAGCCTCCTTACCATCGAAGTTATCGCTATAGAGCAACACCTCATCTACAGTAGCCTGGTTATCGGCAGACTGAGAAACCTTAAAGGTCTTAGTCTCCCAAACACCATATTCCTTGTGAAGCGCGATAACCTTAACTGTAGCAGTACGCACAACACCAGTGTCATTCATAGAGACACTTACATTAAGAGTTGCGTTACCCTTACCGTTAGCAGGAGTGACAGTAACCCACTCTGCATCGTACTCGGTCTTCCAATTTGCATTAGAAGTAACATCAATTTTTTGGCTGCCCTCCTCATTGGTAAAGTTCAGCTGATTTGCTGAAATCGCTACCGTTGGATTTTCAACCTCCTCCTGCTCTGGCTGACATGAGACAAAGCCCAAAGCAGCACCAAGCACCATCGCCACAGCGAAAATCGACTTAAAAAGTTTGTTAAACATAGTTTTATTATTTAGTTAATAAAAAAGTAATTTTGTTTCATCTTCAGTACTCCAACATATAAGCCCCATACCTTTGGTATGGACACAATACATAGGGTGACAAAAATACAACTAATATATTAAATAAAAAAATTATATCCCATGAAAAATAACATTACATGTTATAAAGTCGATATTTATCCATAAAAAAGCCTGTAACGCCCTATTTAGAGTTGCGAATATCACAAGAAAAGTATAAATTTGCAGAAGATAACATAGACAAAGACTATGGGTGTAGATAGAAATTTACGAAACATCGAAAGCGATAAGGAGTTTGAAAGCCGCATACGCCCACAGGCATTGCAGAACTTCTCAGGACAGGATAAGATTGTTGCAAACCTCAAGGTATTCATCAAGGCAGCATTGTTGCGTGGTGACTCCTTAGACCATACACTTCTTCATGGCCCCCCTGGACTCGGCAAGACAACTCTTGCAAACATCATTGCAAACGAGATGGGCGCACAGCTAAAGGTAACATCTGGTCCAGTACTCGACAAGCCTGGCGATCTTGCGGGTTTGCTCACAAACCTCAATCCTGGTGATGTGCTCTTCATAGATGAAATTCACCGTCTAAGTCCTATTGTCGAGGAGTATCTATACTCGGCAATGGAGGACTTCAAAATCGACATCGTCTTGGACAAAGGCCCTGCAGCACGCTCAATACAGATTGAGTTGGCACCGTTCACCCTTGTAGGAGCAACAACACGCAGTGGACTACTCACATCGCCACTACGCGCACGATTTGGCATAACTTGTCACTTGGAATATTACGATGCCCCCGTGCTTGCAAATATCGTAAAACGCTCATCATCAATACTTGACATATCCATTGATGATGATGCAGCGTTGGAGATTGCATTGCGCTCGCGCGGTACACCTCGTATTGCCAACGCCCTACTAAGACGCGTGCGTGACTTTGCGATGGTCGAGGGCGAGGGACATATCGACATAGAGATTACACGCATAGCTCTTGCAGCGCTCAACATAGATGCCCGTGGACTCGATCAGATGGATAACAAGATTTTGGCGACAATAATCGAGAAGTTCAACGGCGGACCCGTGGGTCTGAACACCGTGGCCACAGCAGTGAGTGAGGAGGCTGGTACTATTGAGGAGGTCTATGAGCCATTCCTCATAAAGGAGGGTTTCCTAAAGCGTACACCACGAGGCAGAGAGGCAACGGAACTTGCATATAAGCACCTCGGCTACGCCTACGGCAATAGTGACGAACCATCACTATTCTAGATAGTTATATACACCTCAAACCAGATAAAAACCATCTGCTCACGGGTATGAATTTTAGTACCTGTGAGTAGAAAAGGTGTGCATCGAGATGCGGGTAGAAATTTTGGCACCCGCAATATAACATCGTTATCGTAAGGAATTACATCCGAGAGACTTAGTAATCATTTTTAGGGACAAGAAGACGACGAAAGCGACCAAAGAGACTATAGTGAGGATGGGCATTAGGTGGGCAGTAAGGCAATGATGCAAAAAGCGGTACTGTTTGCATCATTGCCAACAGTAAGAGACACGAACCTCCAAACACACAAAACCCTATGGAGACATCACAATAACATCTCCATAGGGTTAATTGATAGTGGATTACCCACTTGTTGAGAAAGACTACTTATTAGCTCTCTTTCTAATCTCCTCCAAAGCTTTAACACGAGCAAGCTCAGCCTTAGCCAAAGCAATATTGCTCTTCTGCTTCTGGATCTCAGCCTCGGTGTTAGTCTTAGAAGCTGTTACCTCCTGCTTAACACGAGTTACCTCCTGCTTATAGATAAGGTTTGCAGCCTCAAACTCAGCCTTAGCCTCACGCTCCAAACGCTTGATCTCCTCAAGAGCGTAGTCATAGGTATCCTTAGCTGTCTCATAATCAAGGCGAATCTTATTGAGACTCTCCTTAGAACTCTTCTTAACTCGACGCTCCTCCTTCTTCGCTGCCTTGATGGCATTCTTCTTAGCCGCTACAGCACGATCGTACTCAATGCGTGCCTCGGTTACAGTCTTCTCTGGAGTCTGAGCAGACAATGAACCTACAGCTACAACGGCAGCTATTGTCAAGATAAATCTCTTCATAGCTTCAATTAGGTTTTAAGTTTTAGATAATGCAAATATAATTAAATTTCCTTTCAAACCAAAATATTTCCTCAACAAATAGACATATCAACTAACATTTTTGGAATAATATATCATAAATATAGAATAATATATCACCTATTACTCATAAATGTTCACTTTGTTGATAGGTGCGAGATACTTATTAACGGTTGAACTCAACAATAAGAGCAGACATAGGCTCAACGCTCATATTATTCATATCTACAATTTCGCCACTAATAACATCACGACCCTCTCCTAAGCCTGCAGAAATCTCGCTATAGCGCGACCATGGTACACGCTTAGTGTCGTTACTATTGTTTATATATACAAACACAACGCTCTCGTCGTTATAACGGAAGAAGGCGTAGGTGTTATCACGGTCGATAAAGTGTAGCGTCTTACCAGAGTGGATAACCTCCTTAGACTTACGCCAATTCATCAAGTGGCGTGTAAAGTCGAACAACTCCTTCTGGTCACCCTCATGCTGTGCCTTATCAAAAAGATTTACTCTATCACCTGCCCAGCCACCAGGGAAATCAACACGCAAGGTTGGATGACCCTTAGAGCGATCCGAAGAGCGGAACATAAGCTCATCGCCATACAACATCTGTGGCATACCTCGCATAGTACATAGGAGTGTATGTACTATCTTCATCTTACGCACATCGCCCTCGCATACATCAGCAATACGATCAGTATCGTGGTTAGCTGCCATAATCATCATATTCGAGAGATCGTGGTAAACAAAGTCGTGCGATACAACATCATAAACACGCGTCATACCCTGACCCCAGCCAGCATTGCCACTCTCGGTCATAGCCGAGCGCATAGCATCATGTAGTGGGAAGTCCATGATAGACTTCAAATTTGAGTTGAAGCCATCCTTATTTGCGTTACCGCCCTGCCAATATGCCAACTGAGGTATTGATGAGGTCCACACCTCGCCAACGATATTGAAGTTAGGGTACTCCTCCATTACAGCCTTGCACCACTCGCTCATAGGCATCTTCTCGTTATATGGGTAGGTATCCACACGGAAGCCATCCAAGTTTGAGTACTCAATCCACCATATAGCCCACTGCTGAAAGTAGCGCAACATGTATGGGTTATCGAGGTTCATATCTGCCATAGATCTATCGAACCAACCGCTCTCCATCTGATACAAATCAGCCTTCGAGGCGTTGAAGTCCATATTTGTAGAGAAGGTCCAGTTCGACTGGGTATAACTATCCCACTTATGGGTCCAATCCTCAAATGGCTGGTCGTCGTACCACCAATGTGATGTAGAGCTATGGTTAGGCACGATATCCATGATAACCTTCAAATCGCGCTTATGACACTCCTCAACATAGCTCTTAAATAGCTCATTTGTACCAAAACGAGGGTCGATAAGGTAGTAGTCGCTGCAAGAGTAGCCGTGGTACGAAGCACCAAACTCATCATCCAAAAGCAGCGGTGTTGACCATATTGCTGTAGCACCAAGGTCAGCAATATAGTCCAGATGGTCAATCATACCCTGCAAGTCACCACCATGCCTACGACCAGGATTTGAGCGCACAGCACCCTCCTTAGTATCTTTCGTAGCATCATTCTCAGGGTTACCATTGGCAAAGCGGTCAGGCATAATGAGATAAACAAAGTCGGCATTCGTAAAGCTTAGGCGCTCACGCGAGCCCTCTCTGCGCTCAGCAATAGTATATTTATAGTCATACTTACGCTTACCATTGGTAAAACGCAAGATGTAATCACCCGCCTTGGCATTATCCTCAATGGCTACATCCACAAAGAGGTAGTTAGGACTATCAGCCTTATGGATTGCTGCAACAGCAACACCCTGACCCTCAGGTAAAATCTTTACATCGCACTGCGAGATAGCATCACCATGCACCATAAGCTGCAATGGCATATTCATTCCTATCCACCAAGATAGTGGCTCAACATGCTTAACGCTAATCTTTGGCGCTGCCGCCGACACGCTAATTGCTGTCATGAGTGACAGCGCAAGGATAAAAAATCTTCTCATCATCGAACTAATATTTGGTAGTGCCAAGGTGCAATATCACGCTCTACATGCTCCGTAAGCTCAACACGCTCACCCGAGAGTGCATCACGGTAAGTACCAGCATATATGCCCGTATTGAAATCTGCATGGATAGTATATGGAGATAGGTTGAGTATAGCAACCACCCTACTACCCTCCACCTCACGCACAAGGGTAATCATGCAATCCTTAGCATTATTATCAATCTCTATCATATCACCACCACGCTCGCCAGCATCCAACGCTCGTTCTCTGTGCTTCAAGGCGATAAGCCTGCGATATAGCTCCGTGGTACGGTTTTCGCGGTACAACTCAGCAGGTATAGCATCACGCTCGAAAAACTCGAATGAGTGATCATAGCCCACCTCCTGACCTGTATATATAAGTGGCATGGTTGATGGCATAAGGAAGGTCAACGCCGTCATCACCTCCAACGAAGCGCCAAAGCGTGACTGCTCAGAGCCACTCCATGAGTTCTCATCGTGGTTCGAGGTGAAGCTCATACGCATAGCCTCGCGAGGATACCTCTGACGCTCAGCATGGATAGCATTTCTTAAATCCCACACCCTACGCGCGCCCTTAGCGATGTCAACCATGATATGGTGAACATTCCACTGGTAGCTCATATTAAAGGCTCTATCGAAGAGGTTATCCTCCTCAGCCTCAGCCAACATAAAGATATCGGATTTAATCCTATGCAACTCCTCAGATGCCTCCTGCCAGAACTCTATGGGCACCAACATCGCCATATCGCACCTGAAGCCATCTACACCAAACTCCTCAACCCAATAACGCATGGCATCAATCTCGCCGAGCCATACATCATGGTTTGCGTAGTTTAGCTTTGCAGTATCTGTCCAATCCCAAGGCACCTTAGCCACACCCTGCTCATCGCGCTCATACCAATCTGCTGGACGCTCAGTAATCCAACGAGCATCACGCGCCGTGTGGTTAGCCACCCAATCCAAAAGCACCTTAATACCCATGGCGTGAGCCGCCGATACGAATGCACGCAAATCATCCGCAGTGCCGAACTCAGGATTTACACCCTTATAGTCGCTAATCGAGTAGTACGAACCGAGCGTGCCTTTTCTACCCTCAACACCAATAGGATATATTGGCATAAGCCATATAACATCAATGCCTATGGAACGCAAAAAAGGAAGACGCTCAATGGCAGCATTGAGTGTTCCCTCCGAGGTAAACTGTCGTATATTAAGTTCGTAGAGTACTGCCGAGTAACTCCACTCAGGGTGTTTATACATATTATAAGATTATAAGTTATTTACTCCACGAACAATGTGGAGCGTGAAAATTTTATTGTCAGAAGGGGTCAGATGCTCACTCTCGGCGAAAATGTCAGCGATGGGCTGTACTTGGCGTACTGCCCATTGCTGGCATTTTTGTTAGAGGGGGCAGATGTGCCCCTTATCACAATAAAATTACTTTGCAAGAAGCATAAATGCCCATGGCTCAAGCTCCACAACATCGCCAGCCTTGTAGCTACGCTCCTCACCGCAGAGGCAGTTGTAGTCGCCAGCAGCGTTCTCTGAAAGAGTTAGAGTCTGTGGCTCAGCAGAGAAGTTGAAGATACAAAGCACCTTGTTATCCTCGTTCTCGCGTGTGAACGCCAATACAGCCTCAGGAGCATCCTCAACATAAACCACAGGAGCTACATTTGCGCCAGCAGCCAATACAGAGTTGTTGTGGCGGAACTTTGTAAGACCCTTATAGAAGTCACGATACTCCTTACCATACTCCAAATCTACGAGCTCCTCAATAGAGTCCTTCTCGAAGAATGCCAAACGGCGGTTAAGACCAATCTCCTGACCTGTGTATATAAGTGGCTGAGACTTAGGCAATACGAATGTAAGAGCTGCGAAAGTTTTGTGAGCATCGCCCATACGCTCGAACTCTGTACCTGCCCATGAGTTCTCATCGTGATTAGAAGTAAACATAAGACGCATTGCAGGAGCTGGATACTTCTGATCGTCACGCTCAAGATACTCCTTAAGATCCTTTACATACTTAGCATCAGTCTTGATTGTACCGTCACCAGCAACATTCTTAGTCTCGCTACCACCCTTAGCCATAGCGTTGAAGATATGGTGAAGCTCCCACGCGTATGTAGCCTCGAAGCCACTCTCGTGCAACCATGTCTCCTCGCCCTCAGCCAAGAGGTAAACATCTGGGTTAATCTCGCGTACCTGCTTCCAAGCCTCTGTCCAGAAGTCACCAGGGACATTCATAGCTACATCACAACGGTAGCCATCAACACCCATCTCAACCCAGAACTTAAGAGCGTCAATCATAGCAAGACGCATATCCTGATTCTCGTAGTTAAGCTTTGCGATATCAGTCCAGTCATACTCAACGATAGGGAGACCAGTGTTCTCATCCATTACATACCAATCGGTCTTACCCTCTTTCCACCAGTTAGCATCGCGTGATGTGTGGTTAGCAACCCAGTCGATGATAACCTTCATACCAAGCTCGTGAGCCTTGTTAAGGAAGCTCTGGAAATCCTCCATTGTACCGAACTCAGGGTTGATAGCCTTATAGTCAATAATTGAGTAGTATGAGCCGAGTGAGCCCTTACGAGCCTCAACACCGATAGGGCTTACAGGCATAAGCCATACGATATCCACGCCCAACTCCTTAAGCTCTGGGAGGTACTGCTCAGCAGCAGCGAAGGTACCCTCTACTGTAGCCTGACGGATATTCAACTCATAAACTACAGAGTTAAACTTGTCGAATGAAGCCACCTCCTGCTTACCGCAGTTGCAGCAGCTCACAAATGTCGCAACGATAGCGACTAAAGCCAAAAACTTCTTCATTTGTTCTATGTTTTGATTATAAATTATTTGCTTACAATAGCATAGCCATAAGCTGGGAGTGTAATCTGCATGCGACCCTCACCCAAGCACTGAGCCACAACACCACCTGTTGAAGCAACAACCATCTCCAAGCCGTCACACTTAACGAACTCAGGTAGCTCGGCCTCAACAACACAAGCCTCGCCACGAACATTCATAGCAACAACCTCCCAGTCACCCATATAGTGACGAAGGAATACCCACGCTGTGTCATCAACATACAATGTGCGGTAGTCGCCATACATCAAAGGCATAGAGCTACGGCGGTGCTGCATCAAAGCCTTAGTCTGAGCATACTCCTTAAGCTGGTAGTCGTTGTAACCCTCGAAAGCCATCATATCGCGGTTATCTGGGTCGTTAGCTCCAGGAACACCATACTCATCACCCTGATAGATACAAGGAACACCAGGAACTGTGGCGATGATAGCCTTCATAAGCTGCAAACCTGCATGCCCCTTCTCCATATCACCAACAACGACCTCACGCTTCCAGCCCTCAGCCTTGTCATCGATACCCCACAATGGCATATCACCACCTGCAATAGAGATAAAGCGTGGCTTATCGTGGTTACCTGTGATGTTACCCATAGTGTGATGTGAGCCATAAGCAGCCTCAGACTCCTCAACAACATAGGCGATATCGCGCATAGAGCGGTTGGTGTCAACGATAACATCGCGTGATGTGTGGTATAGGTTGAAATCGAACTGTGAGTCGATCATACCGGTCTTAACATACGAGCCGATAAGCTCCACAGAGCCGTAGGTCTCACCAATCTGCCACAATGGACGGTCAGGCATCTCCGACTTCATCTTATGGCAGAGCATACGCCAGTAGTTCAAAGGAATATGCTTACAAGCATCGTGGCGGAAACCATCGAAATCGAAGTTACGCACCCAGTGCAATGCCGAGTCTGTCATAGGCTCGCATACCTCCTCGCGCTCAAGGTCAAGAGTTGGGATATGCTTATCGAACCAAGTAGTTAGACGCTGCTCATCCCACAAAGCGATGTTCTCGCGACCATCAGGCAAGATAAGGTCGGTAGTCCAGTCAGGATGCTCCTGAAGCACTGGAGAGTTGATATGTAGGTGGTTAGCCACATAGTCAAGGATAACATTCATCTCTGTGTCGTGCGCTGTAGAGAGCATCTGGCGAAGCTCCTCCTCAGTACCGAAACGCTTGTCAACAACGGTGCTGTAGATTGGCCAGTAGCCGTGGTAGCCAGAGAACTTAGTGTCTGGATTTACATTCTGACCCCACGCATCGTATGGGTTCTGAGTGATAGGCGAAATCCAGATTGTTGAGATACCAAGGTCAGTGAAGAAGCCATCCTCAATCTTTGCAGTGATACCTGCAAGGTCACCACCCTGATAGTCCACCTTATCCAACACTTCTGGAGAGTTAATCTTCCAGTCGTTGGCAGTGTTACCATTGTTGAAGCGGTCAATCATCAACGAGTACAAGATCTGTGACTGCGCATCCTGACGACGAATATCCTTAGCATCGGTCACCACCTCGCCACGCTCCAAAGGAAGAAGGATATCGTTGAAACGACCCGCCTCAGAGGCAGCGAAGATACGAACTACAGAGCGATCGAAAGCCTTAGCCTCCTTAGGTAGAGCCACACGAATGGTGCTACCCTCAACCTCAACGCCCTTGATAGTCTTATTCTGCCATAGAGCTATAGCCTCCTTAACAGGCTGTGTAGCCTCAACGATGATACGACCATCCTCTACTGCTATTGTAGTCATGTAGCTACCCTTAGTATCGCGGTTGCCACCAAGAACTACCACCGAAAGAGCATTACCCTCGTGCCATACATCGATTGTCGATACCAACACCTCAGCCTCGGTTGTAAGCTCAAACTCCGACCAGTCGCCCGATGTGTTGTTTAGTGCGATGCGCTCATCCGCGGTTGTCACATCATCAGCACCTACCCAGTATGGATAGTAGTCTGTAAGATAGTGCGCCGTTGTACCTGCCTTAACATTCATAGGCACTACTGCTGCGGCATTACCAAGTTCGAACTTAGCACCCTCGTCCGCAGACATACAATGCACTGCAAATAGCGACACTACCGCAGCACACATAAGAAAAATTAACGATTTAAGTCTCATATTGTTTGTTATTAGTTTGTTTTTCGTTTTACTTTTCTTTCCTTCGTCGCACCTTATTTGTTGTCAGAAGTGGTTAAATCTGATAATTTGTCGTAGTCTAAAAAATGTAGAGTTAACTATATTTCAGACAAGCAAAGCTACAAATATGCCACTTAAAACTGCAAATCACTCATCCAATCTATGCCTTCGTGTAGATTGTTGTTGTTTGTAAAGTCCCAATAGGAGTTATTCTCCCATGTAGAGCCGTAGCCCCACGCTGCAGGATAGGTGTACAATCCGAGACCGTGACCCTGTTCCTTACCCTCGAGGAGGTCCGGAAGCGACTCCGTTCCCCAGGTGATAAGACCTATGCCACCACCTGCCTTTACATCCTTAGCCAATGCCAAAAGCCACTCACGCTGCTTCTGAGGTGTGTAGTTTGTAGCATTTGCAGCATCGTTCCAATCAGGATAGTTGTAGGAGTTGTCGCACCAGTCACCCATCCACTTGCCATTCACAGTTCCTGTGGTGAAGGAGTGCGCAGTCTCGAGAACCATAATAGGTTTACCGTACTTCCTTATCATATCCTTACCAAGAGCCTCGAAATTGGAATACGAGCCCATGGTGTGACCAATGTTTGTTCCAGGATACCACGATAGTGCAATAACATCGTAGTTGTGGCAACCATTCTGTTTATAGGTGTCTAAATATCCTATCTTCGATGGATTGGCGATGTGGAGTGCCGAGAGCACACTTACACCACTATCACGAGCATAGTCACGAACAGCATTATGGCCATAATTTAGGAGGCGCGCTGTGCGAGCTCCGTCGTATGAGCCATTATAGAGGAAGCCGAGATTCACCTCGTTACCCACAGCAACAATTGCAGGGTCAATGCCCTCGTTGTGAAGTGCCATAAGAGTATCGTAAACCCAGTTGTAGAGCGAGCCACCAAGGGTTACCTCATCCATACTCTTCCAATCCTCGGGAATGTTATTATGCTGCGCTCCTGAAGATGTGTATTTGTCATAGTCAGGCTTTAGTGTAAGCATGATATCGAGCTCCTCAGCCTTAGCCATCTTGGCATCCTCAAGCACTCTATCCCACTGTTGCCAATCAATCACGACGCCGTTAATCTCAGAGAATGCCTGACGATCGAGTTGCAGACGCACTATGTTTGCTCCGTGATTTTTAACAGATGTGTATGGATTTGTCGCCACGCCATTCTCGCGATAGACCAATCCGAAGTCGAGCAGATAGTTAGCAAACGACATCGTAGTACCCTTGTAGAATGTATCCACCTCGGGCACCGGATCGGGATCTGGCGTTGGCTCTGGGTCGGGTGTTGGCTCTTCCTTATTTGGACGCTCGGGCAATACGAGACCCTCATCATCGCCACCACACGCCACCACCAAGAGCAGAGGCAAGAGTAAGTATAGTAGTTTTTTCATTGTTTTTCTATTTATAGGGGTCGGGAGACCGATCAAAGTCGCCCGACCAAAGGGATACCACGCGCATGCGTGTACGCGTGGTATTAGTTAGGAATTAGATAGCGGGTGTTGCACCAGCCTCTACAACATATACATTGTTGTTTGCACCGTCAATGTAGATGTCGTAAGGAGTGTCGAGTGTAACATTCATAGTGATGTTACCACCAGACTCAGATACTGCGATAGCATCGCCTACGTTGTGAGTGCCATCAGCAGTTGAACCCATCCAAGTACCATTCTTGAGCACCTTGAAGTTAGCACCCTCGTTCCATGAGTCCTGGAATGTCACATTCTTTGCAACATAGAAGCCATCAACCAACGTGGTTGCAACCTCACCATTATTCCACTGAGTGTTGTTAACATCACCCTTGATAGTCCAAACGTCACCTGTTGGCTCTGGTGCTGGAGTTATCTCAGGAGCAGTACCCTGAGTCATTACGTAGAGAGTCAACTCTACTGGGTAGAAGTAGAGATCGTAAGTACCATCTACTGCGACCTTCATATCACCGCTACCACCGCTTGTAATAAGTGTAATAGCCTCGTTGATATTCACTGTACCTGCAGTTGCAAGGCCATAGTTCTCACTATCATCCCATATACCATAGAGGCGCACCTTGAAAGAGTCATTAGTTGTCAATGTCTGACCCATAAGGGTGTAGCAACCATTACCAGCATCGGTGAACTTGATGTCTGGTATGCCAGTGGTACCCCACTCTGTTAACGATCCTACCAAACCATACTCCTTAACTGCTGGCTCTGGCTCTGGCTCTGGAGTAACTGGAGCCTCACCGTTGATAGTATAATTCCACTTACCACCCTCGTTATCAGTAAGAGTGATTACAACATCGTCAGAGAGAACAACACCAGTGATATCTACAGTCTGATCACCCTCGCCGTTGCTGAAGATAACATTTACTGTAGCACCTGTCAACGATGCAGGAACATTCCATACATAGTAGTCGTCCTCCATAGAAAGAGCCTCACCTGGCCAATTACCACCAGTGTAGTTTGCAGCAGCATCCCAAATCCAAGCGTAGCAATTTGTCCAGCCAGTAGCTGATACATCACCGTAAATCTTGAGAGTCTTAACCTCAACACCCTCTGGAGTCTCACCCTCAGGCATTACCCACATCTTGAAATCAGCAATGTTGAAGTAGATGTCGTATGTGCCAGCAGGAGCAGAGAGGTTCTTACCATTTGCAACAAGTGCCATCTCCTCGCCTACAGTAACTGCATAAGGCTCAACATCGCCAGTAGCACCATAGTTGATATCCCAAGCATTGTTGAAACGTACCTTGAACTGATCGTCAGCAGTAACAGCAACACCCATGCGAACATAGAGGTTCTCGCCGACCTCGTTCATATAGAGGTCAGGAGTACCACCCCAATTGTTGATAGTACCTACGATACCCCAACGGTCAGCCTCGATACCTGGCTGTGGCTCTGGCTCTGGAGTTGTGCCACCGCCGGTAACACCAGGCTCCTGCTTACCGTACATATCAGCATTAAGCTCCAAAGTACCCTTATTGAGGTTTAGATATACACGGTAGTTACCAGCATCTGCTACCTTCACATTTTCAGCGCCTTCGGTAGCATCAGCGTTAACACCCCAACTAAGTGTCCAAGCACCATCAGCACGACACTTGAACTGGTCGCCAGCAGCGAATGTTACATCGGCATAGAAACGGCAATATACAGGGTTGAACTCCATCTGTGCAGCATCAGTATCCCAGTTATTTCCAACACCAATGACACCATCGCTATCAAAGCCAAACTCCTTAGTTAGGATCAACGATGTCTTATCGAATGAGAACTTGTAATAACGCTTAGAGTAGCTCTTAATATCCTGTGAGCCACCGCCTGTGATAAGCTGAAGTGATGAAGCCTCTGCCTCTGCCTCTGCAGCTGTATTATCCTCCAAGCCC
Organism: Alistipes sp.; assembly: GCA_045650465.1. Lineage (GTDB taxonomy): Bacteria > Bacteroidota > Bacteroidia > Bacteroidales > Rikenellaceae > Alistipes. The sequence goes on along the minus strand of JAZRRF010000049.1, from coordinate 8,759 downwards.
CAGTTGCAAGCGTCATCCCAAGCAGCAACACCTGTAAGCTTGAAGCCATTAGCTGCCTTTCCTCCAAAGTCGATTACACCAGAGTAAACATTACCTGATGCAGCATAGTCGAAGAGGAACTGAGTCTTATCATGTGACCAACCGCAGTAATCACCGATAACCCAAACCTTATCGAACTCTTCGGCATCTGGCAATGCTTCCTTAATCTCAACAGGAGTGTAAGATACTGTAACAATGTTTGAGTAAACCTCAGTACCTGCAACAGCAGTACCCTTCTCATTAGAGACACTTGTCTCGATCTGGAAATCTACAGAGATCTCCTGACCATACTCAGCCTCAAGTTTCTTTGTAAGGATATTATTGATAGTAGTAGCGTCAATAAAAACACTCTTAGAACCATCTTCGTTATCCTCAGATTTTGCAAAATCAACAGACAACTTCTGCTTATTTTCCATATCTGCACCCGACTTTGCTACATAGAGAGCATAGATAGGTGCACTGGCATTCATGTTGTAGTTAACATCGGTATATTTTACCTCTGTCTTAACACCACTCTCAATGTCACCAGCATTAACCTCTACGATCTGAGCTGGAGTAACATTTTCAGGTCTATAAACAACATCAATATTCTCTTGCTGACATGATGTGGCAACCACACCCGCAAGAGCTAAAATGCTATATAATAATTTTTTCATTTGCTATTAGTTTTATTCGTTTAACGACAAACTACATCTATTAGTAACCAGCGTTCTGCTTAAGGTTACTGTTAGCATTAAGCTCAGATGAAGGAATTGGCATAAGAGCACGGAAGGTCTCTGTATCCTTACCCTCCTTTACACCACCTTTCCACTGCCAAGAATAGCCTACATTGAACTTGCCAAAGCGGATAAGGTCTGTACGACGACCACACTCCCAGAACAACTCGCGAGCACGCTCATCAAGAACAATGTCCAAATCATAAGTTGAAAGCTCAGGGAGATTTGCACGGGTACGAATAGCGTTCAAAGCGTTCAAACCTTCAGCCTCATCAGCAGCACCACGAGCAGCACACTCAGCAAGCATCAAGAATGCATCAGCAGAACGGAACAAAGGATAGTCAGTATCAACACGACCGCCCTCAGTTGATGAACCTGCAGTGCCATCGCTCTTCATGTTAGAGTACTTCATAGACTTGTAACCAGTCTGCATCTTCGATGGATCCTCTGAAAGGAACGAGTAGATATCATCAATACTCTGACCATACTTAGTGTGGAACATAGCACGATAATCGTTCACAAGATCAAACTTATCAGAGAACTCATAAGTAAGCGACAAACCACCCCAACCAGAGCTAATACCCAACTTTGATGGATCCATGTAATTCTCATCTGGACTGTCAGTTGATGCACCACAACCAGCATAGATCAAATAGTTGGTAACACCCCAAGAGGTAAGTTTCTGTGCATCCTGAGGAACAACAAAGATAAGCTCCTTACCATAGAACTGATGGTTATCAGCCATAAACAACTCAGCATAAGGCTTGTTGTTAGAGTTAACAGCAACTATATGCAATGGGTGATCACTCATAATCTGCTTACACAATGTAGCAGCCTCTGCATACATAGCCTTACCTACATATACCTCAGCATTTAGATACATCTTTGCCAAAACCATGCGTACAAAGCTCTTATCCAAGCGAGCATAGCCAGCATGACCAGCCTCAGGGATATCGTTACCCTCAAGCAAAGCCTTACACTCATCAACTACATAGTTGAACAAATCAGCGCGTGAGATGTAGTCTGGGTTAGCACCAACAATGCTATGCTCAGACACAAAAGAAGCATTACCAAACAAGTCAACAACATGGTAGTATGTCAAAGCACGCAAAGCACGAGCCTCAGCAATAAGACGACTCTTAGATGGGAACTCCTCAGCACTAAGCTCGGTCTCATTTGCCTTACGAATAAACTCGTTGCAGAAACCAATCTGAGTGTAGAAACGGTAGTAAGCACCATTTACGAATGAGTTAGATGAGTTCCATGTGTGGGCATGCATATCTGGAAGACCTGGGTCATTCCAACAGCAAGTTGCCTCATCTGTTGTCAAACACTGCATCACGAACAAGAGACGCACATACTGGCTGAAACCACCATCAATACCTGAAAGGTCACAACCACCATCCTTACCAAAACCACCACTTGCTGCCAAACCAGTGTAACACTTAGCAAGCAATCTTGTAAATGCTTCCTCGCTATCCAACACATCCTCTGGCATGGTTACATTTGGATCAATAGGCTCTACATCAAGGTCATTTATACACGATGCAAAACCAAGTGAGCAGACAGATGCTGCCAATATCAAAAATTTATTGAAATTCTTCATAATTTACAATCGTGTTTTTAATTAGAAATTAAACTTCAAACCGAGAATGTAGGTACGAGGACGAGGGTACATATTGTTATCAATACCTCCTGCGATCTCAGGATCGATACCCTTGTAACCAGTCAATGTTGCTACATTCTGAACAGTTGCAAATACATTAAGAGACATAGCGCGATCGTATGGCTTGCCCAAGTTGAAACGATAGCTCAAAGTGATGTTATCAAGCTTCAAGAATGAAGCATTGTGAACATAGTAGTCTGAGAAGTACTGTGCTGACTCATCGAACAATGTTGTTGTTGATGATGATACACGATTTGCCACGAAGTTGTTAGTCCAAAGATCTGTCAAAAGCTCACCATTTGAAGCGATGTTGTCATAAACATAGTTACCAATGTTTGCGTGAGCCGATACAGCCAAAGTAAGAGCCTTCCAAGAGAGCTGTGTATTGAAACCAAGAGTCACCTTTGGTGCTGGATCGTGGAAGCAATACTTGTCGTACTGGTCGATCTTACCATCTGTGTTGCGGTCAACATACATACCCTCGATAGGATTACCATTCTCATCGTAAACCTGCTGATATACAAAGAATGAGCTTAGTGGATGACCTGTCTGGTGAATCTGAACCTTACTATCAATACCACCAGAGATACCACCAGTATAAACACCCTGATAGTCAGGACGCTCATCATCTGATGTAAGCTTAGTGATAGTGTTCTTATTCCAAGCAACATTAGCACCAATGCTCCAGAACCAATCCTGAGTCTGGATAGCAACAGCGTTAATCTCAGCCTCAGCACCAATATTCTTCACCTCACCGATATTTGCATCAAGATAGTTTGTTAGGTTAGAACCAGCTGCTACTGGAGTGTAGTTCAACAAATCGGTAGTATAACGGTGATATACATCTGCGCTTGCAGTGATACGACCATCCAAGAAACCGAGGTCAAAACCTGCATTGTAGGTAGTTGTTGTCTCCCACTTAAGATCTGCGTTATAGCCCTGTGGAGTAATAGGCTCAATCCACTGGTCACCGAATGGGTAGAATGAACCCTCTGTGTTATTAACATAAGTAGGGATAGTACCATAGAGCGCACCTACAGCCTGCTGACCTGTCTGACCATAGCTCAAACGAACCTTCAATGCTGACAAAGCATCAACATCCTCCAAGAATGACTCGTTCTTTGCATTCCAAGCCAATGCCACAGATGGGAAGTAACCCCACTTGTTGTTAGAGAAACGAGAAGTACCATCGGCACGGAATGTAGCAGTTAACATGTAACGATCATCGTAAGAGTAGTTCATACGACCAAAGAACGATACAAGGAAGTACTCGCTCATAGAGGTCTTAGGCTTGCTAATCCAATAATCCTCAGCTGTTTCCTCTGTATCAAGGTTGAACGTAGCGTTGTAAGACTCGTTATAGAAGTGCTGCCAAGAGTAACCTGCCATAACACCGAATGAGTGCTTGTCAAGAGTCTTAGAGTAGTCACCGTAGAACTCCAAAGTCTGATCACGACGCAAGTAGCTATAGTCTGAGTGATTACCGCGAGGATCACCATCCTTAGATACCATCTCTGTACCAGATGCGATATCAACAGTACCATTAGACTTAGCGTAGTCCAAACCAACATTAAGGTTCAAACGCAAATCCTCGAAACCGTGAATCTTATAGTCAACCTGAGCATTACCGATGAAACGCTTAGCATTAGAGAGGTCAAACTTATCGTTAAGTGAAGCAACAGGATTGCTTGTTGCATTTGAGTTTGCGCCCCATGAGAAATAACCATTGTAGCCATTCTCATCATATACTGGCTGTGTAGGGTCGAAACGAACTGCCTCACCTACTGCTGCCTGATTAGCAAAACGATTCTTTGAAACAGTACCCTTACCATTAAGGTTGATTGAAAGGTGATTATCCCAAAGCTGTGGGTTAAGATTCACAGAGAGTGTACCACGCTCCATGTTTGAAGTCTTCAATGTACCATTCTGGTTGATGTAACCACCAGAAACGCGGTAAGGAAGATTGCTCTTATTGCCCATCTTAACATTACCTGTCAAAGAGAGATTACCCTCATAAGACTGAGCAAGCTGATAGATCTCACGCTGCCAATCAGTATTAGCAGTACCCAATGCCTTATATGCTGCATTATCTGTACCGTTTTCATACCACTCGATAACCTTACGCATCTCGTCACCAGTGAACACATCTACATAACGAGTGTTCTGGCTCAACGATGCAGTGAAATCTGCAGATAGATGTGGAGCACCTGAGTCATACTTAGAACCCTTCTTAGTTGTGATGATGATGACACCGTTAGATGCGCGTGAACCATAGATAGCTGTTGCAGATGCATCCTTCAATACGGTGAAAGACTCGATATCAGATGGGTTGATAGAGGTAAGTGGGTTACCCATACCGCTAACGCCATCGTTAGATACTGGAAGACCATCGATAACAATCATTGGGTCGTTAGATGCTGACAATGAAGCACCACCGCGGATACGGATAGAAGCGCCTGAACCTGGAGCACCATCACCAGAAGTTACAACAACACCTGCAGACTTACCACGAAGAAGATCGGTTGGCGAAGTTGCAAGACCCTTATTGGTCTGGTCTGCCTTAACGGTAGAAACAGAACCTGTAAGGTCGTTCTTCTTTACAGTACCGTAACCGATGACAACGACATCGTCAATCATCGCAGAGTCCTCCTCAAGAACTACACGCTGCAACTCGGTTGATATTGCTGCATAGCTCTGAGTTAAGTAACCGATGTAGCTAATAGATACTACTGACTGACCGCTCTGAACCTTCAGTACATACTGACCGTTGAAGTCGGTGGTAATACCATTAGTTGTACCCTGCTCAAGAACAGTGGCACCAATAATTGGATTACCAGCAGCATCTACTACCACACCCTTCACCTCGAATTTACCCGACTGGGCAAACACCTGAGCGGGAACTGCCATCACAAGGAGAGCAAGACCCAAACACATAGTCAAGAATTTTTTCATAGTGTGTTAGTGTTAATTAAATTGATTAGATTGTTTATTTGTTTTGGATTATGTACATATAAAATTAAGCCTCGCGCTTAGTCTTAATGCCAAATACTGCAACTGCACCGAGTAGCAACGATACACCCGCCACAACGAGCATCGAAATCTGACCTGTCTGGATGCCATCAACAACATCACCGCCAACCAAGCCAAGAATCAAACCACCTACCAACGACGCTACAATCTGTGGCAAGCAAATTGTACAGTTGAATAGACCGAGGTATGAGCCGAGTGACTTACCCGAAAGCGAGTTTGTGAGGAGCGCAAATGGCAATGCAAGCATCGCTGCCCACGCGCAACCAATCAACAAGAACGACACAAATAGCATATACTGGTCGTGGATGAAGTAGGTCGAAATGAAACCTGCTGCACCAAGCACCAAACTTGTTGAGTAGGCAACCTTCTCGCTTTTGAAGCGTGGAATAACCAGAGCCCAAAGGATTGAGCCTACAGCCTGAACAGCAAACAAAACACCTGTCCAGTCACCTGCAGCCTGATACTCAGCCGATGAGGTGGTGATTGTACCCCAAACATTCTCAGCTATACCACCTGTGGTGTATGTCCACATATAGAGGAACGCGAACCATGAGAAGAACTGCACAAGACCAATCTGCCAGAAGGCCTTAGGTGCGTGGAACAACAACTCTATAAGGTTTGTCTTCTCCTCCTTAGCCTCCTCCTTGATGCCGTGGAAGGCTGCATACTCCTCAGGATTCATCTCCTTAACCTTAGCACCTGTGTAGAGGACACAGAGGATAAGAATTGCAGCACCGATGTAGAATGACCATGTCACAGAGTCTGGAATCATACCCTCTGGAGCCACATTCTTAACACCAACCCAAGTGAAGATGTATGGGAAGAGGTAACCAACCAACGAACCAGCGTTGCACAACAAACTCTGGATAGAGTATGCCTGGGTCTTCTGCTCCTCGTTCACCATATCGCCCACCATCATCTTGAATGGCTGCATTGCCATGTTGATAGATGTATCGAGCAACATAAGCATGATAGCACCAAATGCCAACGCCGCCTTAACGGTCATATTGAAGCTGCCAGCATTTGGCAATAGAGCCATCACGATGATAGCCACGATAGCACCTACATAGAGGTATGGCTTGCGGCGACCCCACTTGCACCAAGTCTTGTCGCTCATAGCGCCTACAATAGGCTGCACAATCATACCCATCAATGGAGGTAACACCCAGAAGAAACTCAAGGTGTGTGGGTCTGCACCCAATGTTGCAAAGATACGGCTGATGTTTGCACTCTGTAGTGCATAGGCAATCTGTACGCCAAAGAATCCAAAACTTAGATTCCACATCTGCCAAAATGAAAGGTCTCTTTTCTGCATATTTAACAGTTTTAAGTTTTTTCGTCAATAACAATAACAATATAGGCGTGTTATTAAAAATTTTTAATATACGCACACATATATCACAACAAATCTTACGAAAATTATCCAAACAAACAAATAAATCGCGCTCAATTGGATGATATTTGCGACGAATAGCAATAAATCTAGTCCGAATGGAATAAATAGTGGCATATCTTCAATAAATACTCCACAAATCGCATACTGAAATAATTGTTGTAAATTTGGATATTAAAAAAACAGCTGTAACTTTGTGGGAAATTTCCAACTTGTATAACTATTCAAACAATTTAAACTATGGAGACAGAGGCAGAAAAGCACATTTTCGGCGTTGTAAAAGTGGGCGATATGGGTCAAATTGTAATCCCTAAGGAGGCTCGCAAACTCTTTGATATCAAGCCTGGTGATGCCCTTCTTGTATTGGGTGACACAAGCAAGGGACTTGCCTTGGTTAAGACTCACATCTTCAACGATGCCGTGGAAGATATTTTCAAATAGCAACCACAAAATCAGAGATTTATGGAGAAGAAACGGTATTACTTCTTGGATAATATTCGTTGGGTTGTAGTACTTCTTGTGCTACTCTACCATGTATTCTACAACTACAACGCCTTAGGTGTTTTTGGTGGCATTGGTGGGTTCAGCGAAAATCAATGGCAAGATACGATTTGTGCGTTGCTTAACCCTTGGTTTATGTCGCTACTATTCATTGTTGCTGGAGCATCGAGTCGCTATGCTCTACAGCACCACACCTCAAAGGAGTTTAGAAAGGAGCGTTGTCGCAAACTACTCGTACCATCAACCATAGGTCTTGTAGTACTTGGTTGGGTACTTGGAGCAATGAACAGTTATATTGCAGGAGCCAATATACCCGAAGGCATACCACTGATTGTAAAGTGGATAATATATGCAATAAGCGGCACAGCACACCTTTGGTTTATACAGGATCTATTTATATTCTCATTAGCACTACTATTAGTACGCAAATTTGTTGATGTTGAGCGTGTTGACAAGCGGCTAAGTGGTCTTACAAAGTGGGGATATGCACTCATTATGATTCTCTTCTTTGCCATCCTTTGGATAGGTTCAAAGACACAGATCGACTCCCCTACTGCGGCTCAGGGATTGATAAATCTCTATCGTCCTATTTACTATTTCGTATGCTTCGTTGCGGGTTACTACATATTCTCGTCGGAGGCTATACACAACTACCTCGCCGAGCGCGCTAAGGGGCTAATAATTATCGCTTTAGGCGCTGCAACATACTTTGTTATACGATATTATGGCACCGACTACACCCTGCCCGCAGTTCTACAAAGCGTATGGTGCAACCTCTTCTGCTGGGCTATGGTCTTAGCGATGATAGGAACATTCAAGCGTTGGGCAGATTGCTCAACACCGACAACAGAATATCTATCCCGCAGTAGCTATGGTGTTTACATCGTACATATGACGGTATGCACAACAATATGTTTAGCCTTGAGACATACCGTACTGCCAATCTGGAGCATCTACCTTATAGCCGTCGCCACCACATACTTAGGATCATTTGCTCTTTGGGAGATATTGCACCGAATACCATTTATCCGTTGGTGCGTGTTTGGCATAACTACAAAACAAAAGAAGTAACTACAAAAAATGGGGCTGACTAAAAAGTAACTTAGCCAGCCCATAACTAAGAGAGTGAATAAAAAGATGTAGTTTTAGGCTTGCGAAGCCCGAAAAAGCGGAGTTTACTGAGCGTAAATGAGCTTTTTGAGGGCAAGCCAATTTGTTGAGAGAATAGTGCAGATACTTTCGCTCGGCGAATTTCGAGGCGATGGGCTGTACTTAGGCGTACTGCCGATTGATGAGATAATTCGTTAGAGGAAGTAGATGCGCTGTTATATCAACAAAGAACGACAAAATACACTTCTTATTCACTCTCTCTTTTAATCACTATCGAGCCATACTAAAAAATCAGATGTACGAC
>JAZRRF010000048.1:0-7752 GCA_045650465.1 Alistipes sp. | reverse complement strand
AGGAGTTGTTATCAGGTCTTGTCTTCCTAAGACCGCTTGGCCTCCGACTTAGATTAAAGAGGGCGATTGGATCTCATTGAACGGTTCTACAGGTGAGGTTTACCTCGGTCAGGTAGCTACTCAGGCTGCAAACCTCGATGGCGACTTCGGTCAGCTTATGGAGCTTGCAGGTAAGTACTCTAAGATGAATGTTCGCGCTAACGCTGATACTCCACGCGACGCAGAGCAGGCATTTGCTTTCGGTGCTCAGGGTATCGGTCTTTGCCGTACAGAGCATATGTTCTTCGAGGGTGACCGTATCAAGGCTATCCGTGAGATGATTCTATCGGATGACGAGGCTGGTCGTCGTGTAGCTCTTTCTAAGTTGCTTCCTATGCAGCGTGGCGACTTCGAGGGTCTCTTCAAGGTTATGAACGGCTACCCTGTTATCGTTCGTCTTCTCGATCCACCATTGCACGAGTTCGCTCCTAACACTGAGAAGGATCAGCGTGACATGGCTGAGGCTATGGGTATTCCATTTGAGAAGGTTGTTGCTAAGGTTGAGGCTTTGCACGAGGTTAACCCAATGCTTGGTCACCGTGGTTGCCGTCTTGGTAACACATATCCAGAGATTACTGAGATGCAGGCTCGCGCTATCATCGAGGCAGCTATGAATGTTAAGGCATCAGGCACTCCAGTTAAGGTTGAGATCATGGTTCCACTTGTAGGTAACCACAAGGAGCTTCGCTACCAGAAGAACATCATCGACAAGACTGCTGAGGCTGTATTCGCTGAGCGTAACGACCGTATCGACTACTTGGTAGGTACAATGATTGAGGTTCCACGCGCTGCTGTAACTGCTAACCAGATTGCAGAGGTTGCAGAGTTCTTCTCATTCGGTACTAACGACCTTACACAGATGACTCTTGGTTTCTCTCGTGACGATATCGCTAAGTTCTTGCCAATCTACTTGGAGAAGAACATCCTCAAGAATGACCCATTCAAGATCTTGGATCGTAACGGTGTTGGTCAGCTTGTTCGTGAGGCTGTATTCAAGGGCCGCACAACTCGTCCAGAGCTTAAGTGTGGTATCTGCGGTGAGCACGGTGGTGAGCCATCATCAGTAGAGTTCTGCCACTACGCTGGTTTGAACTATGTAAGTTGCTCTCCATTCCGTGTGCCTATCGCACGCTTGGCTGCTGCTCATGCTGCTCTTAACGAGTAAGTGATATACATATTTATAATAGAGGCGAGGGTGGCACACTACCCTCGCCTCTATTTATAAATATGTTTTGCCTAAAAATTGATATTTTTTGCAAAAATAATCATAAAAGTTTGGCAGTTCCATTTTTTTGTAGTAATTTAGTACTGCGAAACAAGTTTATCAACTTAATATTTGAAAGTTATGATTATTACATTTAATGAATTGCGCCGCATCAAGGACAAGTTGCCAAGCGGCAGCTCACAGCGCATTGCAGACGAATTGGGAATTGATGTAGATACAGTACGCAACTACTTCGGTGGAAAGCATTTTGAGGCTAAGGAGGGTATCGGCATTCATATAGAGCAGGGCCCAGATGGTGGCGTTGTAACTCTTGACGACACAACAATTTTCGACGCTGCTATGCGCATCATCAACGAGCAGAAGGAGTAATAATACTCGACATAGAATTATGGAGGTTGCAGTAAAAACTGTGACCTCTTTTAATTTTAGTGCTTATACGACCAAATATACCCCACAATGATTATGCACACTACTCATCAACATCCAACCTTAGCACATCAGTAATTCTGCCTGCATATCACATATAGACACAAAATTTGTTGCTTTGTCAACACTTTTCGCATTTCATTTTTAACTTTCCACATTTATTTGTATCTTTGCGCGTTATATATTTACTATAAATAGTGGAACTTATTACCAACATACTTATCGAGTATCTAAAGCATAACAAGCGTATTGTTGTGCCTAAGCTCGGTGCGTTTATCGTTAAGCAGCCATCGGGGATTGTGCGTTTCTCCGACTTGATGCGTAACGATGATGGTGTGTTGCGCTCGTTACTTGTTGCCTATGGCATGAGCGAACTTGAGGCGAATGGCATGATAGACCGTTTTGTATTTGAGGTACGCCATGCTATTGGACAGGGACAGAATTACACGCTTGATAGTTTTGGAGAGTTTCGATCAGGAGATAACAACACGATAAGCTTCATACACAAACTTGAGCCCAGGGTTGTAGGTGGCAACATCAAACCTCCTGTGGAGATACTAAATATAGAGAAGCAGAAGTTGCAACTTACATCCACAACTACAGAGGAGCGTGTTGTGCAAAAGGCAAAGAGCAAAAAGGATAAGGCAGATAAGTCTGATGACAACACTCTGACACTCAATAAACCGGATGCATACCTCCGAGGTCTTAATTATGACGACAGGAAGAAGAAGCATAGCGATGAGCGCAAAGATAAGCGTAAAACATCAAGAGGCATATCTCCAATACTACTCTTCTTTCTCTTAATATTCATTATTGGTGGTGGGTATGGTGGTTGGATATTTATAAGTTCAAACCGCACAGCACCTACGGTTGAATTTGAAAAGCAGATAATTGAGGATGTAGCCCCAATAGTTATAGATAGCCTCATGGAGATGACAGAGATACCATCAGACTCTTTGACACTCTCTATAGACAATGTGATTGAAAACTTGAACACAACAATAGACAACACTGTAACCGAGTAAGGATATGACAGCAAATGAACTTCTCACAGTAAAGCAACAGTTCGGTATTATTGGAAATACCGAAGCTTTGAATACTGCCATAGAGATAGCTATGCGAGTAGCCCCAACCGATCTTTCGGTGTTGGTTACAGGAGAGAGCGGTGTTGGTAAGGAGTTCTTTCCAAAGATCATTCACACCCACTCTGCACGCAAGCACAACAAATATATCGCCGTTAACTGCGGTGCTATACCTGAAGGTACTATCGATTCGGAGCTCTTCGGACATGAGAAGGGTTCGTTTACAGGCGCTATCGATAGCCGCAAGGGTTACTTTGAGGAGGCAGATGGTGGCACAATATTTCTTGATGAGGTAGGCGAGTTGCCTATCTCTACACAGGTGCGCCTGCTAAGAGTATTGCAAACGGGCGAGTTTATGCGCGTAGGCTCAGCAAAGGTTCAAAAGACCAATGTGCGTGTTGTTGCAGCGACGAACAATGACCTTATGCGCGCTATATCCGAGGGGCGTTTTCGCGAAGACTTGTACTATAGACTAAATACCGTACCTATCGCTGTGCCCGCACTTCGCGAGCGTAAGGGTGATATACACCTACTCTTCCGTAAGTTTGCAAGCGATGTGGCAGTACAGTATAAGATGCCCGCCATTGTGCTTGACGAGGGGGCGCGTATAATGCTCGAAAACTACCACTGGCGTGGTAATATCCGCCAGTTGAAGAATGTTGCAGAGCAGATATCAGCTATTGAACAGAGCCGTAATATAACTGCTGAAATACTTCGTCGCTACCTACCCAACGAGGAGTACTCCGTGCGTACAATCACTGGCAGTAACGATAGTTATGAGAATATGGCCACGGAGCGTGAGTTGCTCTACAAGATATTGTTCGATATGCGTAACGATATCAACGACCTTAAACGCATGATGACCGAGGCGATGATGGGTCGTAGCACTACCCCACAACCTGCGCCAACACAGCAACACGAGATTGCAGGCTTGCTTCCTGAGCACCGTGAGGTTGCGGCGCCACGCTATGAGTATGAGGATATGGTGGAGGTTGTAGATGATATCCCAACCAAAGAACTCACTAAGGACGATGTTCAACGCGAGCAGATACTCCAAGCTCTGCAACGAAACGGATATCGCCGTAAGGAGACAGCACGCGAATTGTTTATATCTGAGAGAACACTCTACAGAAAGATGAAATCTTTAGGAATTGACGATAGCACAAAATAGAGATTATGAAGAGTATATTTAAGCGATTAGCACACATCTTAACCATTGCAATTATTGCCGTAACTGTTAGTAGTTGCGGTTATAAGGTTACATATAACCTCTCAGGTGGTTCTATTCCACCAGCAGCACAAACATTCTCTGTGGCGTACTTCCCCAACAACGCACCTATGGTTGCGCCATCCTTGAGCAACGCACTGACCGAGGGACTGCGCGACAAGTTTTCACGCCAGACACGCCTACAGCAGGTAGAGGAGGGCGGCGACTTCGCCTTTGAGGGAGAGATTACAAACTACACCTCAAACACCTCTTCGGTGTCGAGTGGCGACTATGCTCTCCAAAACCGACTCACTATCACCGTGAAGGTTAACTTCCAGAACGCTATCGACCAGACCATGTCGTTTAGTAATAAGACCTTCTCATCCTATGCCGACTACGACGCTACGCAGCTTCTTGTAGATGTGCAGGATCAGCTTATCGAGGAGATTGTCGAGGCTTTGGTGAATGATATCTATATGGCGGCGGCTGGTAACTGGTAGTCTATGGCAACAAACAACCTAAGAAGTATGGCAGAACTTGTGGAGCGCTACCCGTGGTGGAGCGCCCAGCGTCTTGCCGTAGCCCGCAATAGTAGCGAGCCCTGGGACGACGAGACAAGGCTTATAGCAATGCTCCACCCTACGGCTCTCATCGATGCGTTGGATGTGAATATTGACCTCCTTAAACAGGAGAGTACTGATGATATTATTGAGCGTTTTCTCAAGCTTGACGACTATCGCATTGTTGCCAAGGATAGTAACGACGAGGACCTTGCGGCAAAGGAAATTGATGATGACGATGAGTTTGTAAGCGAAGAAATAGCTGAAATTTACAAAAATCAGGGGTTATATGCAGAAGCAATAGCCACTTATCGCAAATTAAGTTTGCTAAATTCAGAAAAAAGTATTTACTTTGCACGACTTATTCGGGAAATTGAGGATAAGCAAAAGAAATAGTAGGCAGAGATAATTAAATTTACACGAGTTATGTATACATTTTCGATTATTATGATTGTTATTGCAAGTATTCTTTTGATACTTGCAGTATTGGTGCAGAGCCCTAAGAGTGGCATGGCTGCTAACTTTGGTGCTGCTAACCAGACTATGGGTGTTCGTCAGACTACAGATTTTCTTGAGAAGTTTACTTGGGCAATGATTGCTGCTATCGTATTCTTCACACTTCTCTCTGTTGTTGCACTTCCAAAGTCAAAGAACGCGGCTGCTATCATCGGTACTGAGGAGATTGCAGCAGGTGTTGACGAGGCAACTAAGGTTGTAGAGGAGACTATCACCGTTGGTGAGGAGGATATCGTTCTTGAGGCTGACGCTGAGGGTGCAGTTGTTGAGGAGACAGCAACTGAGCAGGCAGAGTAATTTGTTTATCAACCTAAAAAACCAACTACCCTGCCGCATAATTGTGGTTGGGTAGTTTTTTTTTATATATAGAACTTGCGCAATGTTTGCACGAATATTGCGGAGCTATAAACTATTTACAAACTTTTAAAACTTTGAAATTATGAAAAAATATGTATGTACAGCATGTGGTTATGTATATGATCCAGAGGTAGGTGATCCAGAGAATGGCGTTCCAGCAGGCACAGCATGGGAGGATGTTCCAGAGGATTGGGCATGCCCACTCTGCGCCCTTGGCAAGGATGTCTTCGAGGAGGCATAAACAGATTCTTTATATAGGAGTATAAACGAAAACAAGATCGTGGGAATTAGAGACTTACGACCTTGTTTTCTTTTTTTTAACTCCCAAGGATAATATTGAATTTAAGGAGATTAAACGGCAAGATCTACAATAAACTATAAATTCACTATATTCCTTATCTTCACTATAATCTCTTGTACTGAAAAAATCACCACTTCTGTATGTATGGCGCGGACAACGAAATATATATCGTCATCCTAAGGAGGGGTATTTGAGACGATGGGCGTTGTAGGCGGGGTCTATACCCCAACGCAAGGATCTACCGCTGTTTTAGTTTGGTGCGGAGTGTAATGTTGCGTGGTGCGAGTATCAGTTAGGTGACAGAATAAAGGTAGATCGCCACAGAATTGCATAGTATGTAATTGCGTATCAGCACGGTTTACGGATGCAATTCCTCGCGATGACGGTGTTTATATTGCGGGTAAACGAACTGAAAAGTGAAAACTGAAATTATCAGCGTCATTCTGAACATGGTGAAGAATCTCGCGGTGAGTGCAGACCTTCAACCTCTGTATAAACCTTGAGATCCTTCGCTACGCTCAGGATGACTTTGCAAACTGAGAAGTGAAAGGTGATAAGTGTGGTATCTGCGATGCGTATTCATAAATCTCGCGCGAAGCGCACCTTACTTTTCAGTTTTCACTTTTCAGTTTTCAGTTTATAAAGGTCCGCGATATTTTGTATAGGATAGGACGAAGATGCCCTATATAAATCGAAAATTAAAAGTTGTAGCCAACAATTGCATCAGCATAGTTCTTCCAACCACTTGCACTCTTATACGCCTCTACCGACTCCATAGGCACATAAATCTTACGACCTGAGGCGTTGTAATGGAATGTATAAGAGTTTACAGATGGCGGTGTTATAGCCTTGCAATATACACTTGTAAGGCTGCTGCAACCAGCGAATGCATAATCTCCAATCGTAGTTACGCTATCACCAATATTTATACTTGTAAGGCTACCGCAACCATAGAATGCATAACCCCCAATCGAAGTAACACTATCAGGAATAGTTACACTTGTAAGGCTGCTGCAATATTGGAATGCATTATATCCAATCGTAGTTACGCTATCCGGAATAGTTACACTTGTAAGGCTGTAGCACTCATAGAATGCTTTATCTCCAATCGTAGTTACGCTATCAGGAATAGTTACACATGTAAGGCTGCAGCAATGATAGAATGCATAATTTCCAATCGTAGTAACGCTATTAGGAATAGTTACACTTGTAAGGTCGTAGCAACAAGAGAATGCCGAATTTCCAATCGTAGTTACGCTATTAGGAATAGTTACACTTGTAAGGCTGCTGCAACCTTCGAATGCCGAATCTCCAATCGTAGTTACACTATCAGGAATAGTTACACTTGTAAGGCTGTCGCAATCATAGAATGCACTATTCCCAATCGTAGTTACGCTATCAGGAATAGTTACACTTGTTAGGCTTTCGCAATTCTCGAATGCAGAATTTCCAATCGTAGTTACGCTATCACCAATAGTTACACTTGTAAGGCTGCCGCAATTATAGAATGCATAATCTCCAATCGTAGTTATAGGGACATTAAAATCTATTACACCAACACCATCTATATATGTATTAGACACTATAGTAGCATCAAATGATGAACTGTAGTATGGTGTTACTATTTCACCATCGTTTGATGTATAATATAGGCAATATCTGGGTTTTTGGATAATGGTATACTCTGCAGATAATTTATTATTATTTTTAGAGATAACCTTAACCACACAACTTCTCTCTTTGCCAGAGTTATTTTCTGTAATATTTAGTGTAGTACTATATGTAGATAAGCCTCGTGTTGCAGGAGCAATAGTTATCCAATCTTGTGCTTCATCAGGGATAATAACCTCACAATCGACATTTGCCTTATGCTCAATGGTTATCTGTTGTTCCCATCCTTCAATAATAAACTCTATGTTTCCATTTGCCAAAACAGCATCGTTTTGTTCTTGGTTGATAGTGTACTCAATAGCAAGTTCGGCATTATCCTTGGCAACAACCTTGATAACTGCTGTGCGTGCGCTATAGGTTGTATTCTC
>JAZRRF010000047.1:0-5449 GCA_045650465.1 Alistipes sp. | reverse complement strand
ATCATAGGTATGAAGGATTTACCATGTACTCCCATGCGGTGCATAACCTTATCCATAATAAAGGCTGCGCGAGCAAGATACCCCGAGTCCTCCAATATGGATATAAAGAGGTAGAGTATCATGATATTTGGGAGGAACACCAAGACACTGCCTACACCACTTATAGCACCATCTGTAAGCATATCCCTCAAAGGTCCTTCGCTCATCATGCCTCGCACGGCATTGTATAACCACTCTACGCCCGCATCTATCCAATCCTGTGGGTATGCTCCAAGGGTGAAGGTGCAGTAGAACATAAACCACATCAAGGCAAAAAATATCGGAAAACCCCATATGCGGTGGGTTACAATCTCGTCAATCTTATCCCCCAGGGTATTACGCTTACGCTTTGCAGCTGAGTAGGTCTCCTTTAGCGCGCCAGAGATAAAACCATACTTTTGTGCAGCAAGTGCAGTCTCGATATCTTCGTCAAGAGCCTGCTCAATCTCCTCGCGTGCAGTCTCCGCCATCTTTGTCCAGCGATCGAAGTGGGGCGCTGACTCCAGAAGTGATATAATCTCCTTGTCGCCCTCGATAAGTTTTAATGCGTAGTAGCGTGGCGGGAAGTGGGCGATAAGCTCCTCGCGATGTTGGCGCATATCTGCATTTAGCGCCTCGAGGTTCTCCTCGATAACGGTTCCGTAGCCAATATGAATATGTCGTACACGCTCGTCGCTATTCTCATATACTCCGATAACGGCATCCAAAAGTTGCTCTATACCCTGATTTGCTGGTGCAACAACAGGTATCATCGGCACACCAATCATCTTGCCCAATGCCTCGTGGTCAAATGTAGCGCCACTATGCTCCAATTCGTCATACATATTGAGTGCAATAACCATCTTTGGGCTTATGTCGATAAGCTCGGTTGTAAGATATAGGTTGCGCTCAAGATTTGAGGCTACAACGGTGTTGATGATTACATCTGGGGTATTCTCAATAAGGTGTCGGCGTACATATACCTCTTCGGGGGAATATGCCGAGAGGGCATATGTGCCTGGGAGGTCAGTAACCTCTATGGTATATCCCTTGTAGTGGAGCGTTCCGCGCTTTGCGTCAACCGTCACACCGCTATAGTTGCCCACATGCTCGCTACGACCACATAGCGTATTGAATAGTGAGGTCTTGCCCGAGTTAGGGTTACCCACAAGACCTATGCTTATATGCTTACGGCTGCTATCTAATGCGTGCTTAACAATATCATTATTATCGATGAGCGTTGTATCTTGCATCGCTAAAAGGTTGTCTGCCTCCTCGCGTGTCATCACCACAATCATCTCTGCCTCTTTGCGTCTTAGGGAGATATCGTAGCCCATGATATGATACTCTATAGGGTCTTTGAGTGGTGCGTCGAGGATAACAGTCACCTCCTGACCATAGACAAATCCCATCTCCATAATACGGCGACGAAAGCCACCATAACCAAGAACCTTGACCACGGTGGCTGTTTCGCCTATCTTCAAATCACTTAATCTCATAAATTCTCTTCTTTGACCGCAAAGGTACTAATATATATGCGGGAAATCAATCCCCAATAATGGTTAATTTACATAGGTATTGACGAAAAATGGGTGGTAAAAGTGTAAAAAATGGATAAAATCTATTGCAAAACAAAAATATTTTATAACTTTGCATAAAGAACAAACACTTAATTTTTAATGATATGAAGACTTTGGTTGAGAACATTGCAGCTCAGTATGAGGCTTTTGCAAAAGATGCAGCTTTGCAGGTAGAGAAGAATAACAAGGCAGCGGGTACTCGTGCTCGTAAGGCAGCTTTGGAGCTTACTAAGCTCTTGAAGGCTTTCCGTAAGGTGTCTGTAGAGGAGGCTAAGAAGTAATTTGTAGCTACCGTGATAATATTCCCAAGGGGTACTGCCTCTTGGGATTTTTTTGTCTATATGCCACTTTGGTACGCCTATTGCCATGTGTTTAAAAAAGCAAAACTATGAAAGTAAACACAGGAAATGGTAGTATGCCGCTGGTGGCATTGATAGCGATACTATCTATATCGGCAATCGTATCGTTGCCAGGTTTGGCAATATCGCCCATATTGGATGATTTGGAGAGTATATTTCCGCATGCGAGCGAGTTGGAGGTGGAGATGTTGGAGTCGCTGCCCTCGTTGATGATTATCCCCTTTATGCTACTATCGGGTAGGTGGTCGGTGAGGTATAGCAAGATACGCCTTGTCGTGCTTGGTACGGCGATATTTCTGCTTAGTGGCATCGGCTCGCTGCTGTCGCGTAGTCTGATGGAACTTATTATCCTCAGCGCTGTTATGGGCATTGGTGCGGGTATTATCATTCCGCTATCCACGGGTCTTATTGTCGATTGCTTTGTTGACGAGTACCGTGTAAAGCAACTCGGTATAAGCTCGGCGGTGAACAACCTAACGCTTGTGCTTGCTACGGCACTTACGGGCTATCTTGCAGGTATTCGGTGGCACTACGCCTTTGCGGTCTATTTGCTTCCTGCCGTAACGCTTATACTTATCCCCGCGCTTAGTAGCGCAACGCCCAACTTGGTGGCTCAGAGAGAGGATGATAGCGATGCCCCTGCGTCAATTAGTATGAAGCGTATTGTGGCGTTGATGATTTTCTACTTTATGATAACTTACTGTTCGTTGGTGGTGACATTCAACACCTCATATATCGCTGCGGCGCAGAAGATGAGTAGTGATGTTGCAGGGTGGATTATCTCGCTCTTCTTCCTGGCTATCATGTTGCCTGGATTTGTGCTTAACACCGTAAAACGAGCACTCGGCAAGGCTACAAACTTCTGGTCGCTTGTGGTTATGGGTGTAGGTCTTTTGCTAATGTCGCTACCGCACCCACGCCTCTATACGCTTATCATCGGTGCACTGCTAACGGGCTTTGGATATGGCGTTATGCAGCCGCTGATATACGATAAGGCGGCATCTTGCTCACCGCCACGACTTGCCACCTTGGCTCTGTCATTAGTTATGGCGGTGAACTACCTTGCTATTCTTGTAGCTCCGTTTATTATGGATGTTGTGGATAGGCTTTTCCATACATCACAACACACCTTCGCCTTTATGTTCAATGGTGTCGTGACGCTTATTATGGCGTTGCTGAGCCTTAGATGGCGTGGTGGTTTATATGCTCAATGATAGCATCGAGGTCTGAGGGAGAGAACCATGCAAACTCCTCGTCGCGCCTAAACCATGTCATCTGACGCTTGGCATAGCGGCGAGAGTTGCGCTTGATAAGTTCTATGGCCTCCTCCATACTGCACTTACCATCGAAGTGGTCGAATAGCTCCCTATATCCCACAGTCTGCAAGGCGTTGAGTTCGCGCTTGGGGTATAGGTTGCGCACCTCCTCAATAAGCCCCTCCTCGACCATGATGTCAACGCGTCTGTTGATGCGCTCATAGAGTATGTCGCGTGGCATATCGGTGGCTATCTTGATGATGTTAAATGGACGCTCAGCTATGGTGCCACTGCGCTGCTCGGAGTAGGGCTTGCCCGAGGATATGCAGACCTCCAAGGCGCGCATAACGCGGGCAGGGTTACATCTATCAACTACCTCGGCATAGGCTGGGTCTAAGCGTTGTAGCTCTGCAAATAGACTCTCAACGCCCTCGTTGCTAAGACGCTGCTTCAACTCCTCACGAAGTGCCTCATCAGCCTCGGGTAGGGCATCCATACCGCTACATAGGGCTTGAATATAGAGTCCTGACCCACCTACGGCAACAACATACTCATACTCGGCAAAGAGTCTGTCGAGAAGGGCCAATGCTTCAACCTCATAGCGGCCGCAATTAAAGTCATCCTCGACCTCGCGGTCAGCAATAAAGTAGTGCTTTACGGCTGCAAGCTCCTCGGTTGTCGGCTGTGCCGTGCCTATGGCCATATTGCGAAAAACCTGGCGCGAGTCGGTGGAGATAATAGGCGCACCAAAGTGCTTGGCAACCTCTACTGCCAAGGCACTCTTTCCTGAGCCTGTGGGGCCTCCGATGACTATGAGGTTGCCGAGCTTAGAATTCATCATCGTAGTTGTCGTCACCGTCAAACTCGTTGTAGTCGCTCATCATCTCATCGAAGATAGAGCCTGACTGAACGGTAGCCTCTGGATCGTACTGATCAGGCGCAAGGGCATGCTCAAAGGCCACACGGGGGTACTTCATACCCTCCTGTGGGCGTTGCATATCTACAAGCTCAAGGTAGAATGAGCGGTCGTTAATCATATCGAAGGTGTAGATAAGACGGTCGTGGAAGTCGTTTGTAACCTCCATAAGTCGCACCTTATCCATGCAGCGTGGCGCATCGGGAATATCCTCGCCCATATCTATCTCCGAGAACTCCTCCACAAGCTGCCAATCGGCATCGGACTTAAATATCGACACCATGCACTCGTCATATCTCAAGGCGCGGAGTATGAAACGGTGAAACTCTGTTAGGGTCATATCAGGATAGACCTCAAAGTCGCGCACGAAGTTGTCGCTCTCGTCGCTCAACATTCGATATTTGAAGATAATATTCATCGTTGTATAACATTTAGTTGACACAAATGTAGCAATATTTTATTAAACTGCGAAATTTGAGGGGAAATAACGAATAGTTAGGCGATATATTTCGTGGGGAGGTTGGGTATTAAAAATAGTACCCGCACTACAAACGAACTGAAAAGTGAAAAGTGAAAACTGAAAGGTATGGTGTCTGCGACGCTATATTTCTAAACTGGAAACTGAAAGGTGAAAACTCAAAAGTGTGGTGCCTACGGGTGTGTTTATCAAGGTCATTCTGAACGCAGTGAAGAATCTCTCGGTGAGTTCAGACCTTCAATCCCGTATAGACCTCGAGATCCTTCGCTATGCTCAGGATGACGGCGTAAATAATATAGTATAAATAAAATATCGCGGGATAGTACCAAAGCGTACAGCCCGCGATATTTTGTATAGGATAGGACGAAGATGTCCTATATAAATCGAAAATTAAAAGTTGTAGCCGACAATATATGACTTATAACGACTCCAACCACTTGCACTCTTATACGCCTCTACCGACTCCATAGGTACATAAATCTTAAGACCCAAGGCGTTGTTATAGAACATAGAAGAGCCTCCCGCTGGCGGTGTTGTAGCCTTGCAATATACACTTGTAAGGCTGTTGCAATAACTGAATGCCGAATTTTCAATCGTAGTTACGCTATCAGGAATAGTTACACTTGTAAGGCTACTGCAACCATAGAATGCATAATTTCCAATCGTAGTTACGCTATCACCAATAGTAACACTTGTAAGGCTGCTGCAATCACGGAATGCAAAATTTCCAATCGTAGTTACGCTATCAGGAATAGTTACACTTGTAAGGCTGGTACAATAATAGAATGCATAATCCCCAATCGTAGTTACGCTATCAGGAATAGTTACACTTGTAAGGCTGG
>JAZRRF010000046.1:0-23014 GCA_045650465.1 Alistipes sp. | reverse complement strand
TTTACGCAAAGTAAACTCCGCTTTTTCGGGCTTCGCAGCGCCGCGATTAAGTGAGAGCAGAGGCTGCTTGCAGACTATGCCGAGCGTGAGCGGTGAAAAGGGACTTAAGCCTAAAACTACATCTTTTTATTCACTCTCTTAGGTTAGGGGCTGACTAAGTTACTTTTTAGTCAGTCCCATTAACCTATCTTACTGATTACCCCAACCAGACTATCAACCACCTCTTGCGGTATATTGCCTGATATGTTTATCAGTGTTGTCTTGTTATTCTCGATTACAAGAACTAATGCCTCGGTAATCTTATCGTTTGATATCTGTGTATAGACAAATGTCGTTGCTGCACTCTCGTTGAGTGTAACCAAGTTCTCCATCTTATGTTTCTTGGCTGCTTTTTTTGTGCGTTTGGTGATACCCTTCATTGCTGACTTATTGTCGCTGCTAAGCATAATGATATTATCGACATGCTCCACGCCAGCGATGCCGCGTCCTATCATCCTAAGCATTTGCTTGGAGATGTTTACCACAGAAGCTTGCTCCTTAGAGGTGTATTTATCTGTCATTTTCTCAACCTCTGGTAGTGTTGCCATTGCGCTTATGGGCAACAATAGCATAATTAATAGAAGAAATCTTTTCATATACGAAATGTTTAATACGCAAATGTACAAATATTTTCTAAAATAGAGAAGGAACTACTCGATTATGAGTAATTCCTTCATTACTATGCTATATGTTTAGCAAAGATGTAGCATCTTCAAGTTCGATGTCTTGTCCTGTGAGTCGCACTACGACACCCTCTGTTGTGCTAATTGCTACGATGATTATATCATCTATGCTCTCGCGTTTGCCCGTAGTCTTGGATTTGTAGTGTTGCTCCACATGGTATATCTCTACATTTGTACCATTGCTATTTACCGACATCAACTGTGCGTAACCTTTGATAAACTTATCAATGTCGTTGCGGAGTATATCGAGCAACGCTGGATCCTCAACCGATATTGCCTGTAGAGACTCTACTCCAGAGTCTTCGTACATCTGTTTCATCATCTCCTTGGAGAGTACCACTGTGGAGCAATCCTTGAAGGTAGAGTACTTCTTAATTAGTGGTTCGATATGATCAGTTTGTGCGAATACTGATAGTGGTATGCACAATAGTATCAGTACTATAAGTCGTTTCATATGAAGTGTTATTTAATGTTAGAAGTGGATGCCTAAACCTGCCGATAGTCTATGTCCCATAGGGCCTGTATTACTCTCGAACATATCCATGAATGAGTAGTTGACAAAGCCATAGAAATCCTCTGTTCCAAGTCGAAGTGTACCTGCTACTTGTATTGGATTGAGCGTTACGACCTCTCTCTTATATACCACCTTTGGCTCCTTTTGTGTCAAGCGTGCGCCTATGTTTACATCGAGGTTCACACCTGCAGCAATAAAGAACTTCTCCTTGTATGTCCAATTAAGGAGTACAGGCATATGGAGGTATCGAGCCATAAGTTTTGACTTTTCAATCTTCGCGTCGAGTTCTATTGGACGCATCATGCCCTCATTGTATCTCATTGAGTAGTCACCTGCAAAGACATAGTTCTCCCAAGCGATGCCCACGCCCATATCAATGCTTAGTGACCCTTTTTTGTTTAGGCGGAAGTTCTCGGTAAAGAAGTTCATTGCTACATAAACCGACTTGCGATTGCCAAACTGCATCATCAACGCATCCTCTGGAGAGTACATAGAGTAGTCTGCCTTGGCGAGAGTGTTAATACCCAACTCAATCACTCCGAGTGAGCTGATGCTCTCGCCACTCTCAGCATATTTAAGAGCCTTGATAGCCTTCTCATCGCTACTCAACGAAAGCTGCTTACCTGCGATTTTAAGTTTAATTTTATTATCCTCAAGGTTGATTGTATTCTGCATCTTTTGACCAAAAGTGATGGTGCTGTCATTAGTCTCTTGGGCATGTAGTGTGGTTAAAGCCGCAAAGATAAGGCTCAATGTGATAAAAAATCTCTTCATAATTGCTATTATTTTTTTAGTTATTTGTTACTTGTCTTGAAATAATGCTTATCTTATCAACACTTGCCATAGCAAGGGTTATGTTTGCGTTCATGTTGTCGAGTATGCGCCTTGCTTCGTACTCGGCGGTTGCTTGATTGCTCACAAGCGTGCCATTGACATGGCATATAATTGCTGGCGTGGTTTGCTCGGTATATATAGTTTTGTTTGTGGTTGCTACTATTATGAGTAATATTGATGCTGCCACGGTTAAGCCGGCAGTAAGATGCTTCCAAGATGCTTTGCGCTTGCGCTCTAAAATTCGCTTTGGGGCTTGGGTCTGGCGGAGTAGTCCCATGGCTTCGAACATCATCTTAACAGACGCATACTCTGTGGGTAGGTTATCTGTCGATGCAAGATAGTTTGCCAACTCGATCTCCTCCTCGCGTGTGGTAACGCCTTCAAAGTAGCTATCTACTAATATTTTAATTCTGCTTGACTCCATAATTTATTAACTTTGTTAACTCATCTCTGACGCTTTTTCTGGCTCTTGAGAGATTCATTCTTACATTTGCTTCATCCATACCAAGAACCTCGGCAATCTCCTCTATATCGTATCCCTCAACATCCCTCAGATGTATGACAACTCGTTGTTTGTCGGGTAATGAGGATATTATCCTTCGTGTCAGGCTCGCCATATCAGTGAGGTCCGCACTATTGTAACCATCATTGCTGCCGCATACTTTTTCGTTCAGGTCGAACACTTGTCTTCTTGCGGAGGTTCGTTGTCTGTCTATTGCCAGGTTGTGGGCTATACGACAGGCATAGGCTCTGGGGAATGCACTATTTAGAACTTTGTCTCTTGCCCGCCATATTCGCTCAAAGACATCCTGCACAATATCCTCTGCCTCGGCACTATTCGAAGTTATGCTAAAAGCTAAGCGATATAGTGTGTTTCGCAGCTCGGATACAAATTCTATATATTGTGTCTCGCTCTTCAAAGTTTTGGGTCTCTAAGTTTGTTTCTACTCATATAACGATGTTGTCGAGAAAATGTAACATCGCGATGTGTAAAATTACAAAAAAAATGGCAACCTGCTATCAGATTGCCAAAATTAGTTGTTAAGTAGTATTTTAGAAGTTGTACTGTGCCATGATGCTTATACGGTTTGCTCGCTTGTGAACATCGTTCATATTCTCACGAGAGCCATGTAGATACTCAAGAGCCACGGTGAAGTTAGGAGTGATGTTGCAGAAGGCGTTGCCGAAGATATACTCGCCGCGCTTATACTGATTATCCGATATCGCGCCATTCTCTCTGTCAAGATGTACATTAGAATAACCTCCTGTTACCCAGCACATACCTGGGATGATGTTCACCTTAGCAGCAGCCTGCCAACCCCACATCTTTGGCATCTGGAGGTGGGTTGGGTCGTTAGGATTATAGGTAAAGTCGTATGGTGTACCTGCCAAGTCCTGAATGTAACGGGTGATGCCACGACCATATACTCCATTCATATATAGATCAACCCAACGACCGAGGTCGATATGACCGCTAAACTGTGCGCCCCAGCCGAGCTGTGTGGTGTTATCGCCAGTGCGATTGTTGTGTAGGTACATATCGCGGATTACGCCAGATAGACGCACATGACTGGCTTTTCCTTCGCCCCATGCGTACTGTACATAGGCAATACCATCTGGAACACGCTGATAGATTGGTGAGAAGTTCTCGCCATAGGTAGCATCAACCGCTGGCATCTCGGCAGCAATACCCATTTGCAAGTGGTTGCGAAGGAAGCCACGCTCATACCTTATCATCTCGTTAAATGCGAAATTGTAGGCATTAGGACCTTGGAAGTCGATGGTTGTTGGGGCAGCTCCAAGGTCACAGAAGGTGGTAACATCGCGACCAATGGTGAAGCCAAGAAGGTTTACATAGGCAGACCTAAGGCGTGGAATATAGGTAAACTCCTCACCACCCCTGAAGTCCATATCCGTGAAGACATGCACGCGTCCAAGGGTGTTGCTATTGATGATAGCCTTCATAAAGAGTCGTGAGGTAGAGGCATCCATCATCACGCGCTGTTCTGTTGCATAGTTTCGCTCCATAGGAATATCATATGGTACAAAGTCTATGTTGCCTACAGCACCCTTCAAGTCGTAGCTTGTACGAAGATTTACCATGCCTCCAATACCTAATGAGAAGCGGTTGTTGCGTGTCGAGAAGATAAACTGAGGGTTGTGTGCCTGCTGAAATCCACAACGCTTAGTCTCTTGAAAATCCTCAATAATAGCTACACGCACAACTTCAGGATCGTAATTTTTCGTCTCCTCACCCACAGCAATCATATAGATAGTGGGCGTGTACTCCTCTATCTCATAGATTCTTGTCTGCGCCATTGCTGATGGCACTCCAATAGCCACTGTAAGTAGCGATAGAGCGAAAAGTCTAATTCGTTTCATAACTGATAGTTTTAGTTTAACAAAATTAAAGTATTCGACTGCAATTTTCACAACTTGTGTGCCAAACATCATAAGATTTGTCGCACGATAATTGCTGTAGATGGCATAAACTATATTTGCGCTATGAAGTGGGTTGTATCACTATTATTTATACTCATTGGTGTGTGTGTCAAAGCTCAACAGAGTATCAGCTTTGAGGATGCTATGGCGATGGTCGCTGAGAATAGTCGTGTGATTAACAGTGCGAGGTGTGGCGTGGATGCTGCCTATATGGAGTATCGTGAAGCACATGGATTGCGTGCTCCTCAAGTGGATATCATTGGTGGATACACCATTATGCAACACGATGTAGATATTGACTTAGGTGGTGCAAAGGGTGTTGTGACCAACTCCTTGGAGCAACTTGTAAGTAAAGGTGTTGATGGAGGTGTTATATCTCCATCTATCGCCTCATTGCTAAGAGAGGGGTTGATGCCTTTGAAAGATGCCGAGTGGAGTTACACACTGCAAAAAAGAGACTTTGGATTTGTTGGCACGACTATTACGATGCCTATATATCTTGGTGGGCGTATCAATATAGCTAATCGGGTTGCAAGTTTGGGTGTTGAGAGTGCGAATAATAGTTTGGTGAGTGTGGAGAACTCTCTCATAACTGAACTTGTAGAGCGATACTTTGGCGTTATCTTAGCACGCGAAGTTGTCAAGGTGAGAGCAATGGTTGTGGAGGGCGTTAGGCAACATCTGTCGGATGCTTTGGCTATGGAGGAGGAGGGTGTTTTGGCGCACAGCGCGATACTATATTTAAAGTACAAACTCTCCGAGGCTGAGCGCGACTATGGCGATGCTGTAGGTAGGTTGCAGGTTGCAGAAATAGCCTTAGAGACAACGCTGAATACCACAAATAGCATATCTCCAGCCGATGGAATGTTTATCACTACAACCATTCCTAATGTGGAGTATTTCAAGGAGTGTGCTGAGTGGCAAAACCCCATTATCCGTCAGGCTCAGCTTGCAAGGTCCCTAACTATGGAGGGGATTGAAGAGGCTAAGAGTCAACTTCTACCACAGATTGTAGCTATTGGTGCTGCCTCAATTTATAACTATAATCTTAGTGATATTGTGCCGCGATGGAGTATGGGTGTGGGTGTGACAATTCCTCTATTTGGGGGATTTAGTCGTCAGCATCAACTACGCGTGGCTCAATCTAAGTCACAAAGCGCGGTCGAAATGACGGAGGAGCTGATGGGGGATATATCTCTGCTTGTAGATAAGGAGTATCACACACTATGTAACGCACTACTCAATGTTCAATCTTGTGAGCGCTCGATAAGTTTTGCCGAGAGCTACTACTACACAATATTGGAGGGCTTTCGTGAGGGTATTACTACCTCCACGGAGCTGATGGATGCGCGCACAATGCTTGCAGGTGCGCAAGTTGAGTATCTCGATGCTGTCTATCGCCATATGCTATCCCTTGCGCGATTGCTTGAACTTTCAGGGCTTAGTAATGACTTTGTTAGGTATGCATCATCTTCAGAGGTTGTTAATATAAATAGTGTAATATTATGAATGTTAGTGTGAAACGAGGTCTTTATATTGTAGCTATAGTTGCGGCTCTGAGTGTGGTTATTCTACTGCTTTATAACCACTATTCGCGTATTAACCGACCAACTATACAAGGTGTTGTGGAGTGCCGTAGCTATCGCTCCTCATCGAAACTCGCGGGACGCATTGACTCTCTCTTTGTTTCGGAGGGGGATATGGTGGTTAAGGGTGAGTTGTTGTATGCTATTTCAACCCCAGAACTCGACGCTAAACTTAGACAGGTGGTTGCCCTTGAGGCTGCTGCTGAGGCGATAAATAGGGAGGTAGATATGGGTGTGCGCAAAGAGGAGATTGATGCTGTGAGGAGTATGATGAATAAGGCTGAGGCTGGATTAACTCTCGCTGAGTTGAGTTATAAGCGGGTAAAGAATCTCTATGAGAAGGGTGTTGTTCCGCGCCAGCAGTATGATGAGGCGTTGGCAAACTATCGAGCTATGGAGGCTACGGTGAGTGCTGCGCGTGCAGAGTATAAACTTGTGCGTGAGGGCGCTACGCGTGAGCAGAGGGAGGCTGTGGAGGCTAAGGTGAAGGAGGCGCAAGGTGCTGTGGAGGAGGTGAACTCATACCTTAGTGATGCAAGGGTGTATGCGCCGATATCGGGGTGGGTGTCGAATATTGTGGCAGAACCTGGGGAACTCGTAAGCAGCGGTTATCCTGTTGTCACTATCCTTGATTTGTCGAATTGTTGGGTGACTTTTAATATTAAGGAGAATCAGTTGGAGGGCGTGGGCCTTGGTCACCACTTCGAGGGTTATATACCAGCACTCGGCAAGCGGGCAATGTTTGAGGTCTATTATATCTCCTCTGAGGCGGATTTTGCCACTTGGAGCGCTACACGCGCACGAGGAGGTTTTGATATTCGTACTTTTCAAGTGCGGGCAAAGGTATTGGATGGAGTGGATATGCTTCCTGGCATGAGTGTAATTGTTTATGAGCATTTATAAGAAGTGTGTATGCTTATTAGGGGTTTAATAGGCTCTCTAAAGCGGGAACTGCGAGCGATTGTTGTGGATAGACTATATCTTTCATCGGTTGTCATACTCCCTGTGGTGATGATAATCTTCTTCGGTATTATGTTCTATCGGGGTGCTATCGACAATCTGCCGATTGTTGTGGTCGATAGAGATAATAGTGTGATGTCGCGCAAGTTAAGAGGCATGATAGATGCTTCAGCAGGAGTTGATATAGCGTTTCAAGCGCAATCTGTTAACGAGGCTGAGTCGCTAATGCTTGGCGGTGAGGTTTTTGCCATACTATATATTGACGATGGATTTGAGCAGAGCATCTATCGTGGTGTGACAACCTCGGTGGAGTGCTATTTGTCTGGTACTAATCTGTCTGCAAGTGGAATCATTGAGCGTGATGTGCAACAAGCTGTGCAGCTATTCTCCAAGGGTGTGGCGCTCGAAAAGCTGCAGATGATGGGAGTGGGTTATAGTCAGGCTATGGTGGATATAATGCCCATAAGGGTTAATGCTAACATAGTCTCAAATCCATATCTAAATTATGGTTACTACCTCGCCCCTATATTTATGATTATGGGGGTGATAATCTTTACGATGCTATCGACGATATATGCAATAGGACGAGAGCTAAGGTATGGAACGGCTAAAGAGTGGATGGTTACGGCATGCGACTCTCTACTTGGTGGCATCGTAGGGAAACTACTCCCTACGACAATAGTGATGTTACTTCTTTCGCAACTTATATACGCTATTCTCTTTATGATTATGGGTATGGAGTGCGCGGGGAGTTACCTCTACCTCTCGATTGCCACCTTATTGCTTATACTTGCATACCAATCTATTGCGACTCTTTTCGTTGCACTTACCTCAAATATGAGATTAGCGCTATCGTTAGGTGGTGGGTATGCAGTGATGGCATTCACATTCTCAGGCGTCACCTTTCCTACGATGGCGATGTATGGCGTGGCGCGTGGGCTATCGTACCTCTTTCCGCTTACCTACTTTAGTGATATATTCACCGACCAGGCGATGCGAGGTGTGCCAATTGAGTATGATGCTATCAAAATGTTGTGCATAGCACTCTTTATATCGGTTGTGCCTCTATCGTGGCGACGAATTCATAGTGTTGTTGAAAATAAAGAGTATTGGGGAAGGGAGTAACTATGGGTAAGATTATTATGCGTGAGTTACGCTTGATACTATCCGATAGCGGAGCGATGCTTATATTGCTTTTTGCGATGCTTATATATACGATAATCTACTCAACGGCTTACGGCTCTGAGGTTGCACAAAGTATAGATATCGCCGTTGTGGATGGGGACAAGACACCTACAAGTAGCACACTTGTCGAGGGATTGCGTTCTGGTCCAAATACAAGGGTTGCCTATGAGGTAAACTCCATCAGCCAGGCAAAGCAACTCTTCTTTGAACGAAAAATATACGGCATCGTAGTCATACCTAATGGTTTAGAGAGGGATTTACTCTCATCGCGGGGTGTAACTATTGGGCTGATACTCGATGGAGACCATCTATTGCTTTATAGCAAAGTTTTTGAGCAGAGCGTATCGGATGCTTTAACCCAAGCTGCTGAGGTCGAGGTTGGAAGTTTAATAGCTAAAGGCGTGGATGATATAACGGCTGTAAATATAGCTGAGCCAGTGAAGTTCTCTGAAACCATACTCTATAATTCGTCGCTGGGCTATGGCTCGTTTGTTATGCCCTCGATAGTCGTAGTCATCATACAACAAACGCTGCTTATAGGCGTTGCTATGGTCTCGATGCGTAGGCGTAGGGAGCAACAATTAACATGGGTTGATGCCATAAAGATAGTCGTGGCAAGAGATATTGTCTATGTAGCTATATACTTAGTGGAATTTGCTATAATAATGCTTACTGTATGGCAGGTGTTTGGTTTTCCAATGAATGGTAATGTGTTGAATATCCTCGTGCTAATGGTTCTCTATATCTTCGCCTCAGTAAACCTTGCCGAGGTGCTATCTGGTCTATTTAAGCGTCGTGAGGCACCCATTATTATGCTACTATGGAGCTCCGTGCCGATACTTCTGCTTGCGGGTGTGAGCTATCCCCGCGAGGCATTTCCAGAGTGGCTCTACGCCATAGGTAGGCTTATGCCAAGTAGTAGCGCTGTGGATGGATTTATCCGTCTAAACTCCATGGGCGCACCACTCAGTAGTGTGAAAGAGGAGTTGCTAACGCTCCTAATCCTTAGCATTGGTTACGGTGCTGTGGCGTTGTTGTGTTGCAGACTGTCCGCGACTTCGTTGTCGTCTCTTGTTATTTTGGGACGAGAGAGACCAAAGAGACGATAGGGACGGGAGCGAGGATGGGTATCAGTCTGCGTTGTCACTGCCGTGCGTTTGTCCGCGACTTCGCTGTCGTCTCTTTCGTCTTTTTCGTCTCTTGTTATTTTGGGACGAGAGGGACCAGAGAGACGATAGGGACGGGAGCGAGGTCGGGTATCAGAGGTTGTCGTTTGTCCGCGTTGTTGCTGCCGAGCGCTTTGCACCGCCGTGCAGTTAAATGTTGTCCGCGACTTCTCTTTTGTCTCACGGGTCACTTTTTTCTTCTATCTATTGACTTTCTGAATAGTTTTTGTTACTTTTGCAGACTATTTATATAAGATATATGGAAAAGAGTACTAAAGATATAATTCAAGAACTTGAAACTAAAGAGTATGAGTATGGTTTTGTCTCTGATATTGAGACTGATACCATTGCTCGTGGTCTTTCGGAGGAGGTTGTAAGGCTCATCTCCGAGAAGAAGGGTGAGCCAGAGTGGATGTTGGAGCGACGATTGAAAGCATATCGTCATTGGCTCACTCTTGAGCATCCTAAATGGGCGCATCTCGATATCCCCGAGATTGATTTTCAGGATGTTATCTACTATGCTGCGCCTAAGCAGAAACCAAAACTAAACTCTATGGACGAGGTAGATCCAGAACTTAAGCGCACATTCGACAAACTCGGTATCCCTCTCGAGGAGCAGATGGCCTTGGCGGGTGTTGCTGTAGATGCTGTTATGGACTCGGTATCGGTAAAGACCACATTCCGCGATACTTTAGCCGAGAAGGGCATCATCTTCTGCTCTATCTCTGAGGCAATTAAAGAGCACCCTGAGCTTATTAAAAAGTACCTCGGCTCGGTAGTTCCTTACACCGATAACTTCTACGCAGCGCTCAATGCTGCGGTATTCTCCGACGGTTCATTCTGCTATATCCCTAAGGGAGTGCGTTGCCCTATGGAGCTATCTACATACTTCCGTATCAATGCTGAGGGTACAGGTCAGTTTGAGCGTACCCTTATCGTGGCAGACGAGGGTTCGTATGTAAGCTACTTGGAGGGTTGTACAGCCCCACGCCGCGACGAAAACCAATTGCATGCTGCGGTGGTGGAGATTGTCGTGGAGAAGGATGCAGATGTGAAGTATTCGACAGTCCAGAATTGGTACCCAGGCGATAAAGAGGGTAAGGGTGGTATCTACAACTTCGTGACCAAGCGCGGTATCTGCCGCGAGGGTGCGCACCTATCATGGACACAGGTCGAGACAGGTTCGGCAATAACATGGAAGTATCCAAGCTGTGTGCTTGCGGGCGATAACTCATCTGGTGAGTTCTACTCTGTAGCCATGACCAATAACTATCAGCAGGCCGACACAGGTACAAAGATGATACACATCGGCAAGAACACCCGTTCACGCATAGTATCTAAGGGTATCTCGGCAGGTCGCTCACAGAATGCTTACCGAGGTTTGGTGCGTGTGGCTAAGGGTGCGGATAATGCCCGTAACTACTCGCAGTGCGACTCGCTGCTTATTGGTGATAAGTGTGGCGCACACACCTTTCCTGTTGTAGATTGTTTCAACCCTACAGCCGTATCGGAGCATGAGGCTACAACATCTAAGATTTCAGAGGACCAGCTCTTCTACTGCAACCAGCGAGGACTATCTACCGAAGATGCCGTAGGTCTTATCGTGAGTGGCTATGCCCGCGAGGTGCTTGCAAAGCTTCCAATGGAGTTCGCCGTAGAGGCACAAAAACTCTTGTCGTTGAGTTTGGAGGGCAGCGTGGGTTAAAACTGAAAACTGAAAACTGAAAACTGAAAACTGAAAGGTATGGTGCCTGCGGCGCCTGTTTATAAGGTGAAAAGTGAAAACTGAAAAGTAAGGTGCGCTTTGCGCAGGTTAATAAAGATAATAAAATAGAACGAGATATATGTTAAAAGTTGAAAATCTACATGCCACAGTTGGCGATAAGGAGATTTTGAAGGGTATAAATCTCACCGTTAAGGCTGGTGAGGTACACGCTATCATGGGACCTAATGGCTCAGGTAAGTCAACACTCGCATCTGTATTGGCGGGTAACGAGAAGTTTACCGTAACTGAGGGTAGCGTTGAGTTCGAGGGTGAGAACCTTCTTGACCTAAACATAGAGGAGCGCTCACGCAAGGGCATCTTCCTCGGATTTCAGTATCCTGTTGAGATTCCAGGTGTAACCATGGCAAACTTTATGAAGTTGGCGGTAAATGAGCAGCGTAAGTCTAAGGGCTTGGAGCCTTTGACTGCAGCCGAGTACCTCAAACTTATGAAGGAGAAGAGTGCCATTGTGGAGCTTGATGCTAAGCTCACACAGCGCGCTGTGAACGAGGGCTTCTCGGGTGGTGAGAAGAAGAAGAACGAGATATTCCAGATGGCGATGCTTAACCCTAAACTCGCTATCCTCGATGAGACAGACTCTGGTCTTGATATCGATGCGTTGCGTATCGTGGCTACGGGTGTTACACGCCTCAAGACCCCTGAGAACGCAACCGTAGTGATTACTCACTATCAGCGTTTGTTGGACTACATCGTGCCAGACTATGTTCATGTGTTGTACAAGGGTCGCATCATCTATACAGGTGACAAGACTCTCGCTCTAAAGCTTGAGAAGGAGGGCTACGACTGGCTTATCAACGACTATAAGGAGGAGTAGGCTATGGTTTACGCACGAATTAAGGAGCTTATCGCAGCACAACCTATACCCGCAGATGGTCGCATCGCTAATGGCGGATGGCACATGGGCGAGTATGGTGATTGCGATGTTGTCGTTATGGCAGGTAGCAGGGCTACTCTTGTGGTTGCCGATGGCGAGGGCTCAGCAGATATAAATATTGATGTGGAGCGTGGCGCGGAGTTGCGTATTTTGCACCTTGTAACGCGTCACAGCGCAATGAATATCTCTGTTGCAGTGGCGGGTGATGCAGTGTGTTGGATGACACAGATTGTTGTATCATCGTCGGATACGCGCGTTGTCGCGAGCCTTGTGGAGCGTGGTGCAGAGTTCAATATGGGTGGAGTGTTCCTCCTCTCGGATAAGGATAAAGCGAGTGTCACTGCCGATGTTAACCATATGGCTTCGGATTGTCGCTCACATACGCATGTTAAGGGCGTGGCTACAGGTAAGGCGCATGGTAGCTTTGCGGGCTTGGTATATGTAGCCCCTGATGCTCAGCGCACCGACTCTGTGCAGTCAAGCAGAAACATCACAGTAGGTGAAGCTCGCATCGAGACTATGCCACAGTTGGAGATATATGCCGATGATGTTAAGTGTAGCCATGGTGCTACGGTAGGTCTGATGAACGATGATGCTATTCTCTATATGCGTCAGCGTGGCTTGAGCCTTGCCGATGCTAAGCGCCTGCAAATCGAGGGCTTTGTGGAGGATGTTGTGCTACACTCTGTTGTGGAGGATAGTGAGGCTATCCTGGCTGAGTTGTTGTCTGAGAAACTAACTAATTTGTAGTCTTATGAGTTACGATGTCCTCGCCATACGCCGTGACTTCCCAATCTTGGAGCAGGAGGTAAACAAGCGCAAGTTGGTCTATTTCGATAGCGGAGCTACGGCACAGAAGCCTTTAGCCGTTATTGAGCGCACGGATGAGCTTATGCGTCGTTATAACGCCAATATACACCGTGGGGTACACCACCTTTCGGGTGTTATGACCGAAATGTATGAGCAGGCAAGAGAACGCGTCAGAACCTTTATCGGAGCAGAGCATCGAGAGGAGGTGGTCTTCACTTCGGGAGCTACTGCATCCATAAATCTCGTTGCCTACGCTTGGAGCGAGAAGTTTCTTCGTGAGGGTGATAATATCGTAGTGTCGGAGATGGAGCACCACTCCAATATTGTGCCATGGCAGTTGGCATGCGAGCGCAAAGGTGCTGAATTGAGGGTCTTGCCATTTGATGAGAGTGGAGCACTTAGGGTAGATATGCTCGATGCCCTTATTGATGACCGCACGAAGCTTGTAGCCGTGACTGAGGCGTCGAATACTCTGGGTACATCTCCTGATTTGAGCTATATCGTAGCTATGGCACACGCTGTCGGTGCAGTGGTTATGGTTGACGGCTGTCAGGGTATTGTCCATGGAGGCGGTAGGGTAGCTGAGCGTGGCTATGACTTCTACGCCTTTTCGGGGCATAAGCTCTATGGTCCTACGGGTATAGGTGTGTTGTATGGTCGTAAGGAGCTACTTGATGCGATGCCTCCGTTTATGGGTGGTGGCGATATGGTTGATAAGGTTACTTTTGCAAAGACTACATACGCACCTCTACCTCTAAAATTCGAGGCTGGAACATCTAACTTTATCGGTGCTGTGGGTCTGGCTAAGGCTATGGAGTATGTCGAGAGTATCGGCATGGAGGCTATCGAGGCTCACGAGAGGAAGATATTGCAAGCTATGACCGAGCGACTATCGAGGATTGATGGACTTCGTATCTATGGCACTACGGAGAATAAGTGTCCTATAGTGTCGTTCACAATTGAGGGTACACACCCCTACGATGTGGGTATGATACTCGATAAGCTCGGTATTGCTATTCGCACAGGTCACCATTGCGCCGAGCCTGTGATGACGCACTATGGTGTTACGGGCATGTGCCGTGCCTCTATAGGTATGTACAACACTTTGGATGAGGTAGAGCTACTGGCTAAGGGCATAGAGCGAGCTGTAGCAATGCTAAAATAGCATACCTCCAACATTACTAATTACTAATTACTAATTACTTATTTATAAGCATGTTCATTGTTCTTGAGGGTTTGGATGGCGCTGGTAAGTCAACGCAGATTACCAAGCTTAGAGATATGTTTCGTAGTAACGGTATAGAGTCGGAGTATATACACTTCCCTCGCTTCGATGCCCCTGTCTATGGTGAACTTATTGCCCGCTTCTTGCGTGGTGATTTAGGTACGGTAGAAAGCGTTAATCCATACCTTGTGGCACTCTTGTACGCAGGCGACAGAGCAGATGCCGCTACAATAATACGCAAGTGGCTTAACGATGGTAAGGTGGTTATCGTAGATAGATATGTCTATTCGAATATAGGCTATCAGTGTGCAAAAATCACCGATACCGATGCGCGAGTAAAGCTCCGTGAATGGATACTACACACCGAGTTTGAGGAGTTCGCTATCCCTAAGCCTGACTTATCACTATTCCTCGATGTGCCTTTTGCCTTTACGGAGCGTAAGCTTACCGAGGTGCGCGAGGGTGAGGATAGAGAGTACCTTCAGGGCGGTAAGGATATACACGAGGCATCGCTCGATCTACAACGCCGTGTGCGCGAGGTATATCTTGAGTCTGCTGCACTATCCGAGGACTTGCATGTTGTCAACTGCTCAAATGAGGAGGGCGGCATGGCTTTGCCAGAGGAGATTTTTGAGCGTATAATGGAGTATGTTGCTCCACTTATCTAAATGCCGATGTCGCGCTACCGAGATATAACACTAACTCTTGTGCGTTGGGCTCTTGGCGCACTCTTCATCTTCTCGGGTGCGGTTAAGTGTGTTGACCCTGTTGGCACATCAATCTTCGTCGATAAATACTTAGCCACCTACTCTATGGAGTGGCTTATGCCTATATCCGAGAGTCTTGCTGTGTGGCTCTCGGTTTTTGAATTTACTCTCGGTGCGCTACTAATATCAGGTGTATGGCGTAGATTCACAGCTCTAACCGCAGTTGTAGTATTACTTCTGTTTAGCGTTATTACACTTCTAAATGCCACCGTATTACCTATAGGTGATTGTGGATGCTTTGGCGATGCCGTTAAACTCTCGCCATGGGCAACATTCCTCAAGAATATTATCATGCTCCCCTTTGCTATCACACTTTGGCGTACAAGTGATAGGTGTCGCGTTGTGGCTTTAAGAGATGTTGTTGTTCTTGTCGTAGCGCTATCTATCCCTATGTCAGTAAATCTGTATGCGCTTGCACATCTACCGTTGGTAGATTTTCTTCCATACAAGGTTGGTGTTAATCTTCGTGAGGCAGTGGCTAATGAGCAGAACTTTATGCACTCCATACTGCGATTTCGTGATATTACAACAGGCGAGATTAAGGAGTATGATGCTATGGAGAGCTCATGTTGGTTGGATAACAATCTGGAGTTTGTGGAGTCGTCGTTGGTCGCTAAGGGTGATGCAGAGTTAAAATATGGAGATTTCCACATGTATAGCGATAGCGGTGAGGAGGTAACAACAGAACTTCTTATGCATAATGGTCGCATTGCACTGCTATGCGTTAATGATACCACCAAGCTCAGTAGTAGAACATATAGAGGTATAGAGACACTTTATGATATTTACCCTGAGTCGTCTATATATATAATTAGCTCAAAGGATATCTCTCTACTAAATTTGCCATACAACTCCACTCGGCTCTATGTCGATGCGATGACGCTCCGTTCCATAATCAGAGCTGATATAGGCGTTGTCATCCTTAATGATGGTGTGATTGAGTTCAAGGCAAACATTCAGGATTTGTAATCATTAAATATATATCCCTTGGCAAGATAATTGCCTCCCTACGCATAAAACTCTATTCATATGCGTAGGTATCTCTGTTTTATACTATTGTTCGTTGTGTCGTGTTCGGGTAGGCATAACTTCGCAGAACAAGGTCCAAGACCCGTAAAGACGGTAGTGGCTAAGTCTGTGGAGTATATAACGCGCGACTTTGCCGCTCTATCCACAGCAGATGATGCGGTAACACTCGCCTTCAAACTTTCGGGACGCGTTATAGATGTGCCAGTAGCTAAGGGTATGAGAGTTGCGAAAAATCAAACACTCGCCATGCTTGATAAACGGGACATTGAACTACAGGTGGAGGCTATGCGCTCTGCCTATAGTGAAGCACAATCTCGACTTAAGAGGGCAAGACGACTCTTGGAGCATGATGCTATATCGACACAGGAGGTCGAGAGTCTTGAAAATGGCGTTGCACAGGCAGAATCGGCATATCGTAACGCCTTGGACATGCTCGCAGACACGCGTATAGTGGCACCGTTTGATGGTGTTATAGAGCGAGTGTATGTCGATACTTATGAGCGTGTGTCATCAGGACAGGCTATTGTGCGTATCGTAAGACCTCGAAGTACTACAGTAGGTTTTACTGCTCCAGAGTATCTTTTAACTAGCCTTGAGCAACCATCAACAACCTACCGTGTCGTGTTTGATGCCTACAAAGATGTTGTTTTTGATGCTCGGATAAAGAGTTTTGCACGAACATCGTCCGACGCTTTAGGCTTCCCTGTGTCTCTAAGTCTAATGGGTGTGGACAGCATACGCTACGACATATCTCCTGGCATGACATGTGTTGCAAAGGTTATTAGCAGGGAGAGTAACCGCGATGCTGTATCTCTGCCGCTTACGGCGATATACGCACCCATAGGTAGTAAGGAGTATGTGTGGGTGGTAACAGAGGATATGAGGGTGGAGTTACGCCGTGTTACACTCGGCGGAGTTACAGGCGATAGTAGTGTCGTTGTGCTTGATGGAGTGAGCCCAGGAGAGAGAATAGTCTCGGCGGGAGTATATCATTTAACTAATAAAGAGAGGGTTAAACTACTATGAATATTTCTCGTTACTCAATATCACGACCTTCGGTCATTATCTTCTTCATTATAGTCATACTCCTTGGTGGAATATATGCCTTTTGGGGACTTGGTAAGCGTGAGGACTCAACATTCACCATAAAGAGTGCAGTGGTTGTGTGTAACTACCCAGGTGCTACACCCCAGGAGGTTGAGAGTCTTATTACAGAGCCTTTGGAGCGTAAGATACGCACACTTAGTTCCGTACATAAGATAACCTCAGAGTCGCACTTTGGTTATGCTCGTCTTGTCGTTGAGCTAAATTCTGCGACACCGCCTCGTAGCATTCCACAACTTTGGGATGAGCTAAGGCGTAAGGTGAATGACGCACGCATGGAACTACCAGAAGGTGTGGAAGATATTACCATAGCCGATGACTTCGGTGATGTCTATGGTATCTACTATGCTCTATCGTCTGATGGCGGATTTGATTGGCGAGAGTTACGAAGTTATACGAATAAAATAGCAACACAACTATATGCTCTGCGTGGTGTGGAGAAGGTTCAAGTGTCGGGTCTTGCTGCCGAGGAGATTGATATATGGATTTCACCTGCTACATTGCAGGCGTTCGAGCTTCGACCAGAGAGCATTGTGCGTGCAATAAGTGGACAGAATAGCGTAGTGGGATTAGGCCAACGCAATGCTGGGGAGGTTAATATTACAATTACCGAGGGTACTGCATATACATCTGTGGAGGATATCGAAAATCAACTCCTTATTGCCGATGATGGTAAACAGTATCGTTTAGGGGATATCGCACGAGTGGAGCGTGCTATTCAACTCCCGCGCCCACTAATATTGCGTGTGGATGGCAAGGAGGCTGTTGCAATAGCAGTAGCCACAGATCCTGAAATGGATATTGTCAAAGTAGGTGATAGGGTTGATGCAACACTTCAAAGGCTTTCAAAAGAGCTACCATTAGGATTGGATATCGTGCCCCTATATCCAGAGAATAGGATTGCTCAACAGGCAAACAATGACTTTATCCTAAACCTTATGGAATCCCTCGCTATTGTTGTTGTGCTGGTGATGCTTGCAATGGGATGGCGCGAGGGGCTTATTGTGGGTCTTGCGCTACTTCTTGCTATTGCTGCTACACTACTAATGATGCTGATGTTTGGCGAAGGTCTTAACCGAACATCGTTGGCAGGATTTATCATCGCCATGGGCATGCTTGTGGATAACGCCATCGTTGTTGTGGATAATAGCTCAAAATATATGCGCCATGGCATGCTCCCTGTAGAGGCTATGGTGCAAGGTGCGACACTACCGCGTATGCCACTACTTGCCGCCACTCTTATTGCTATCATATCGTTCCTACCGCTTCAACTTGCAGAGTCATCCGTAGCCGAAATTATTGCGCCACTCTTTAGGGTTATCGCTCTTTCTCTGCTTATAAGCTGGCTTCTATCACTTACGCAGGTACCAATGATGGGGGTGTGGCTACTACCAAAATCTCAACATAATGCGGAGTTTAGAGAGAGTAACGCGATATCCAATATTATAGCATGGGTGCTACACCATAGATGGACTACGGTGGTTATAGGTGTGGCTCTATTTGTGGGTTCGCTATGGGTTATGGGGCGCATGCCTCAAAACTTCTTTCCTCAGCTATCAAAGCCCTATTTTCGTGCCGATGTAATAATGGCTGATGGCTATGATGTCGAGGCTATGGATAAGCGATTGTGCCAGATGAGTGAGTGGCTTAAGACCCAGCCTGAGATAAAGCGAGTATCTACCACCGCAGGTGGCACACCACCGCGATACTACTTGGCGAGTAGTAGTTACACGCAGCGTGCCAACTATGGAAATATTCTTGTGGAACTGCACGACAATAGAGCAACGGAAGATGTCGAGGAGCGTTTTGATTTTTGGGTTAGTGAAAACATCGCAGATGTGTGGTTGCGCTCCTCGCTCTTTCGTCTATCTCCCGTGCCTGATGCAACTATAGAGATTGGTTTTATTGGCGATAACATCGACACTCTAAGTCGGCTCACAAGTCAGGCTATGTCCATAATGAATGGGCGTGACGATACGCGCAATGTGCGTAATAGTTGGGGTAATCGTGTTGCGGTATGGCAACCTGAGTACTCCCAACTCAAAGCCCAGCGCTTAGGTGTGGAGCGTAGCTCTATGATATCATCACTTGGTATTGCAACCTCAGGACTCTATATCGCAACCTATCGTGAGGCAGATGCACAGATGCCAATACTCCTTCGTAGCGATATTACAGCAGATAGCTCACTTGTGGGCATGAGTGTAATGCCTGTATTCTCTGTCAGGGGTAATAGCTACTCCTTGGAGCAGGCTGTGAGTAGCTTCGACTTCGAGTTCTCTACACCAGTAATACGGCGTATCGACTCAGAGCGAGTGATAAAGGCTCAGTGTGACCCTAAACGAGGAGTAAATGCAATTAAGCTTCTCGATAATATTGTTGCAGAGATAGACACCAAGGTATCTATCCCCGAAGGTTATCGTATGGATATATTTGGCGAGCAGGAGAGTAGAGCGGAGTCCAACAATGCTCTGCGTAGTAAATTGCCTATAGCTCTTATATTGATATTCATCATACTATTACTTCTATTTGGGAATATGCGTGACCCAATAGTGGTGCTAATAACCCTGCCAATGATATTCATAGGTGTAGTTATTGGCTTGGGTGTTACGGGTAAGATGTTTGACTTCTTCTCGCTGCTTGGACTACTTGGACTCATTGGTATGAACATCAAGAGTGCAGTGATACTTATATCTCGCATAAGTGAACTTCGTGAATCGGGTACTGCACCATACGATGCAGTAACTATGGCTGTCAAAGATAGGTTTATCCCCGTTGTGACAGCTGCGGCGACTACCGTTCTGGGCTTAACACCATTGCTCTTTGATGCAATGTTTGGCTCGATGGCAGCTACGATTATGGGAGGTCTTATTGTTGCCACACTTATGGTACTTGTGATACTTCCAGCCATATACTCACTTATTTACCGTATTAAACCATGATGCGTACAATATCTATTTTAGTAGTAGCACTACTATCGTCGTTTGTTGTTAGAGCACAGATGACCCTTAGCGACTATGTTGAATCGGTGGTGGAATATAGCAATACACTCAAAAGCTCTGAGGCGATGGTTGAAAGCCGTGCGGCGCTCTATGAGGTGGCAAAGCGTAATCTTCTGCCAGATATATCGCTATCATCGGAGACTAATATGAATTTCAAAGATGCGGATATTGGATGGGGTGTGAGTGCCAATATTACACAACCGCTTTATAACGGTGGACGGTATCGTGCATTAGCCGAGCAGGGCGAACAGGCGTTGCTTAAGAGTGAAAGTATGCTTAATAAGCAACGAATGGATATTGTCTATAGTGCCGAGGTTACCTACTGGAGACTATCACGAGCTTTGGTATATCGCGATGCTATGCACGATTATATTAACATTATTAAAATGCTACGGGATGTGGCACTACATCGCTTCGAGGAGGGATATACCTCAAAGAGCGATCTGCTACAAGTGGAGTCACGACTCTTAGATGCAGAATATCTGCTATCCGAGGCTGAACAGAGTTGGAGCGTGGCACTGCATAACTTTAATGTATTGCGAGGCGCAGAGCCTGATACTGATATCGAGTTGAGATGGAGCATTCTCGATGAGTACGCCCTGCCTCTAAGAGCAGATATATCAGCTATCGTAGAGCTGCACCCCGATTATATTATTGCAGTAGCAGAGCAAGAGACAGCACAGCTTAACATCATAGTTGAGCGTGCGAATTATCTTCCAAAACTCGGCGGTGGGGTATTTGGTATGTGGCAACCTGGCCTCGGCACAACAACACAACTCAATGGCGGTGTAACTCTATCGCTTAGCACACCTATCTTCAACTTTGGTGAACGCAAGGAGGCTATGCGCTCAGCACAAAGTCAATACCGTAATGCCAAATATCTATTACAAGAGGTGGTAGATGAGATAACCCTAAACGAGAG
Organism: Alistipes sp.; assembly: GCA_045650465.1. GTDB lineage: Bacteria > Bacteroidota > Bacteroidia > Bacteroidales > Rikenellaceae > Alistipes. Next base: position 2,089 of record JAZRRF010000046.1, on the reverse strand, counting down.
TAACGGTTGGACGAACTTACAGCTATCGCATCAACGCATAGGCTCAACAAGGCGAAGCCTTGAGATTGCGGGCGAGAACCTCGATATAAGCACCTACTCCTATCGTGAGGGGTTGGCTACAATACTCGATGTGTTGCAAGCGCAGTTAAGCTGGTTGCAGATATATCAGAATGCAATAGCGGCACAATATGACTATGTTGTGGCAATATCGGCATATCGCTATATTATTGCACAGGAGTAGCTACATGCGTTTAAGCGCTGCGCGTATAGCCTCTTCAACGCTGATTGAAGGGGTTTCCTTAAATATTGCCTTAAGCACCTTGTCAGAGGCGTTCTTGGCAAAGCCAAGCATCGAGAGAGCAGCGATTGCCTCATCGTAAGCGGCATTGTTTGTCGAAGTTGCAACCTCGGGTATCATCAAATCACTTGCACCAAGTTCAAGCATCTTGCCCGATAGCTCAACAATAATTTTCTGTGCGGTCTTAAGCCCAAGACCCTTAACATTTTTGAGTAATACAGCGTTCTCCGTAGCTATGATACTCTGAAGCTCCTTTGGAGAGTAGGTGGAGAGTATCATTCGTGCGGTGTTGCCACCTACGCCCGATACGCTGATAAGCTGGCGGAAAAGCTCGCGCTCCAACTTTGTGGAGAAACCAAATAGAGTTTGCTGATCCTCGCGAACAATGAAGTGAACATATAACTTGCTCTCTTTCTCGTGCTCTATATCTGAGTATGTCTTAAGCGATATGTTTATAAAGTAGCCAACACCCCCAGCCTCAATAACAGCGTATGTGGGTGTTGACTCGGCAACTGCGCCAGATATATATTCATACATAGTTTTATTCTTAATTTTAGTGCAAAATTTCTACAAAAGTAAATAAATTTATTTATCTTTGCGTTTTGAACTGAGAAAATTAACTAAAACAGAGTATAAATTTATGAAAAAGAGTTTTTTGTCAATTTTGGCTATCTCAGCATTGATGGTATCGTGTGGTGGTGGCAATACAGCGACTAAGAGCGAGGCACAGCCAGCAGAGACTACAAATGTAGAGACAGTAGAGTGTGTTGCAAGTGGTGATGTGGTATTCGTTGACCTTGACTATGTGATGGCAACAAGCAAGTTCTATGCTAAGGAGGGTGTAGCCTTTGAGACAAAGATGCAGAACTTCCAGCAGAAGTCAGCAACCACTCAGGAGGGCTGGGCTAAGAAGGAGCAGAACTTGGCTAACGAGTACAATAAACTTCAGGCTGAGGCTGCAAAGCTTGAGCAGGACTATGCTAAGGGTTTGATTACTACACTTAATGCTCAGCAGAAGCAGGAGGATATTCAGAAGAAGGGTGCATCTATCCAGACCAAGATGAACAACTTCCAGACAACCGTACAGACAGAGGGTCAGCAGCTTCAGGCTGAGGAGCAGGCGTTGGCTGAGGAGCAGATGGTTATTATGAACCGCTTCAAGGAACTTGCAAACAAGGCTATTGAGGAGCTTAACGCTGATGGTCGATATAAGATGATTATCAACGCTGTATCTGTTGTTGATGCAGACCCAACACTCAACATCTCAGACCTAGTGCTCGAGCGTGTAAACAAGCTCTATGAGGAGGGTACGTTGGAGTAATTGATCTGACGACACTATAACTTAAACTATTTAAGAAGAGACAAAGATGGGATTTATACCATTTACATTCATTGATGTCATAGATATTCTCTTGGTGGCATCGCTATTCTATGGCGCTTATCGTGCTATGAAGGGCACGAGTGCTCCATATATTATGATAGGTATCTTTGTTATATACTTGGTATGGATTCTTGTTAAGACCTTCAACCTTGTGCTCTTCTCATCGATACTCGGACAGATTATCTCTGTCGGTGTAATCGCCATACTTATCATCTTCCAGCCCGAGATACGCCACTTCCTCCAGGCTATCGGTCGTCAGCGAGGACGCTTCGAGTGGCTTTCACGCATCTTTAACTTCCGTAACCGCCGCACGGAGCAGGATATCAACCTTGATCCTATTGTTCTTGCGTGTGAGGAGATGGGTGCCGAGAAGGTGGGTGCATTGATTATCATCAAGCAGGATGATGACC
>JAZRRF010000045.1:0-44445 GCA_045650465.1 Alistipes sp. | reverse complement strand
CGAGCAGATGCAACTACCGTCAACAGATATAATTGGTTGCTCGTCAGGTAGTTGCTTGGTCATATCGACAATATATGGCGATATATGCTCCTCAGCACGGTCAAGCTCCATTTGCCTGAGTAACTGTTCATTAGTCAAATGACTTGACTTTGCCGATTTGACCATACCCCCAGTGGGGTTAGTAATAATATTACTATCCATAATAATTGATTTTAAGATGTTTATATAGGTTTATACAGTGTTATTTGCACGCTTGAATATAGATTGTCGGTGCTAAATTACACTGCAAATATACAACATTTAAACGCCGTTGTCAAGTGTTTTGATAAATATTTTTACATGTTGAGTTAAATTTCTTGATGTGTCGTGTGATACTTGCCTCTCTCGGAACGAACATGTGAACAAATGAACATGTGAACATGTGAACAGGGTGTTCACCATGTTCAGGATGTTCAGGATGTTCAGGGTTGTTCACCATGTTCAGGATGTTCAGGGTTGTTCACAATGTTCAGGGTTGTTCACGATGTTCAGGGTTGTTCGCGACTTCGCTTTCGTCTCTTTCGTCTTTTTCGTCTCTCGGGTCTCTTGTTATTTTGAGACGAGAGGGACAAGAGAGACGATAGGGACGGGAGCGAGGTCGGGTATCGGCGTTGTCACTGCCTTGCGTTGTCCGCGTTGCCGCCATCGACCGCCACCCCACCCCGTCAATAACTCCCCTATTCCCTATATGAATACACTTTTCTCAAATTATTTTCACTTTTTTGATACACCCTATGATTATTTTTATTATATTTGTATGAAATTATGTAATACCATGTTTAGTGGTGTGCAGATATGCTAAGAAAACATAGTAACTAATAACATATAATTTACAAACTACACTACAATGGACAATGTAAATGTACAGCAGTTGCAGGATGTGGTTATCCGTTTCTCGGGTGACTCAGGTGACGGTATGCAGCTTACCGGAACTCTATTTGCAGACACATCAGCACTGTTTGGTAACGGAATTTCCACATTCCCAGACTATCCCGCAGAGATTCGCGCACCTCAGGGTACTGTAGCAGGTGTATCTGGTTTCCAGGTACATATCGGCTCAAGCCGCGTTGACAACCCTGGTGACTACTGCGATGTGCTCGTAGCTATGAACCCAGCAGCGCTTATCGCTAACCGCAAGTGGTTGAAGCCTTCGGCTACTGTCATCATCGATGGCGACACAATGACCGAGGAGAACATCACAAAGGCTGGTTTCAAGACTATGGACCCTATCGCCGAGCTTGGCTTGGAGGGTTTCAATGTCGTAATCCCAGACATCACCTCAATGACTAAGGAGGCGTTGAAGGATACAGGCATGGATAACAAGGCGATGGTTAAGTGTAAGAATATGTTTGCCCTCGGTATCGTATTCTGGATGTACAACCGCCCAGATGACTTCGCTAAGAAGTTCCTCGACTCGAAGTTCGCAAAGAAGAACCCTCTCGTTGCCGAGGCTAATAAGAAGGTTATCGAGGCTGGCTACAACTACGCAGCTAACACACACCAGTTCGCAAATAACTACACCGTGGCTCCAGCAGAGTTGGAGAAGGGCGTATATCGCTCAATCAACGGTAACACCGCTACCGCATGGGGCTTCTGTGCTGCATCCGAAAAGTCGGGTCTCCCACTCTTCTGCGGCTCATACCCTATCACCCCAGCAACCGTAATCCTCGAGGAGTTGGCTAAGCGTAAGGACCTCGGTGTCAAGACCGTACAGGCTGAGGATGAGATTGCAGGTATCTGCACATCTATCGGTGCTGCATACGCTGGTAACTTCGCCGTGACAACAACCTCAGGTCCTGGTATCTCGCTTAAGAGCGAGGCTATGGGTCTTGCTGTTATGGCTGAGCTTCCTCTTGTTGTTGTTGATGTTCAGCGCGGTGGTCCATCTACAGGTCTCCCTACTAAGACCGAGCAGAGCGACTTGAACCAGGCACTATATGGCCGTAATGGTGAGTGTCCTATGGTCGTTATCGCAGCTTCATCACCAAGCGACTGCTTCCACTATGCCTTCATGGCGGGTAAGATTGCAATGGAGCATATGACTCCTGTAATGTTGCTCTCGGACGGCTTCATCGCTAATGGTTCTGAGCCATGGAAGATTCCATCAATGAGCGACTACCCAGCTATCGTGCCACCTATCGTAGCACCACGCGCTGAGGGCGAGGGCGACTTCATGCCTTATGCTCGTAACGAGAAGCTCGCTCGCGGCTGGGCGTTCCCTGGTAAGGAGGGTCTTGAGCACCGCATCGGTGGCTTGGAGAAGGATCATATCAAGGGTAGCATCTCGCACGACCCTAAGAACCACCAGGAGATGGTTACTACACGCCGTAAGAAGGTTGAGCTTGTTGCCGAGGAGCTTCCAAAGTTGGAGGTATTTGGTGCCGAGGAGGCAGATGTACTCGTTGTAGGTTGGGGTGGTACTCGTGGTCACCTCCACAGCGCAGTTAAGCAGCTCCAGGAGGAGGGCAAGTCAGTTGCACACCTACACTTCAACTACATCTACCCATTGCAGAAGGGCGTGGAGGATATCTTGAAGCGCTACAAGCGTATCGTGGTATGTGAGCTTAACGAGGGTCAGTTTGCAGGCTACTTGCGTCAGCAGTTCCGCGATGTTGTTATCGAGTCATACGGAAAGACTGAGGGTCAGCCATTTACCGTTATCGAGATAAAGGATAAAGTTAACTCAATGTTATAAACCAACACCACATTAAATAACTCAAAAACTATGGCAGAATTTAAGTATAGTCCCGCTGATTTCAAGAGCGATCAACAGGTAAAGTGGTGACCAGGTTGTGGCGACCACGCCATTCTAAACGCAGTGCAGCGCACCATGCCTGAGGTTGCTGATGCCCTCGGCAAGCCACACAACAAGTTCACTTTTGTCTCTGGTATCGGTTGCTCATCACGCTTCATCTACTACATGAAGACCTTCGGTTTCCACACCATCCATGGTCGTGCTAACGCGATTGCTACAGGTATCAAGACCGCAAACCCAGACCTCTCTGTATGGGTTTGTACAGGTGATGGTGACTCTTTGGCTATCGGTGGCAACCACTTCATCCACGCTATCCGCCGTAACATCGACCTCAATGTAATCTTGTTCAACAACGAGATTTACGGTTTGACCAAGGGTCAGTACTCTCCAACTACTAAGCTTGGTAAGGTTACTAAGACCTCTCCATTTGGTACTGTTGAGAAGCCATTTACTCCAGGTGAGTTGGTTATCGGTGCTAAGGGCACATTCTTCGCTCGTACTATCGACCAGGAGGTTATGCTAACTAAGGAGTGCTTGTTGGCAGCAGCTAAGCATAAGGGTATGGCAGTTACTGAGGCATTGGTTAACTGTATGATTTTCAACGATAAGACTCACGCATTGTTTGCAGGTGATAAGGCTACTCGCGAGGAGAACACTATCCACTTGGTACATGGCGAGAAGATGCTCTTCGGCAAGGATAAGCAGAAGGGTTTGGTATTCGAGAACATGAGACTCAAGGTGGTGACTGTTGGCGAGGATGGCTACACTCTCGACAATGTGCTTACCCACGATGCTAAGTGCGCTGATACTACATTGCACTCAATGCTTGCAGCTATGAAGTACCCTGAGTACCCAGTTGCTGTGGGTGTTATCCGCGATGTTGACGATGAGAATGTTTACGACCTCAAGGTTCAGCAGCAGGTTGAAGAGGTTAAGGCAACCGCTAAGATTAAGTGTGTTGATGACCTTCTTCGCTCAGGTCAGACTTGGGAGATTAAGTAATAATTTAACATAATTATCGAATGGAGGCTGGCTCATCTGGGTCAGCCTCTTATTTAGGTGGCGTTATGGAGTATTCGTGGTACGATGCCTTTGATAGAACTATGATGGTTGCCAACTGTAATATTTTTGGGATTAAGTGAGGTGGTTTAAACACTTTTTATTACCTTTGTAAGATGAGCAAATTTTGGAGTATAATACCGCGTTGTTTTCGTCGCTCGACATTTGGTGTCGTGGTGACGATATTTATGCGTGCTATACTGAACTTCATCGGCGTAGCAACACTTATTCCCGTACTGTTGCTTATCGTAAATGGTGATGGTGGTACTTCATCGAGTTATTTAGATAAACTCTATAATCTCTTGGTCTTTAGCTCATATCAGCAGTTTGCCTTGGTGGTATGTTTGGCTGTAGTGCTCATCCTTATCATCAAGAATATCGCTATATTGTTGCTCTATCGCAAGGAGCGCAACTATATCTACTCGCTATATAAGCACCTATCTGAGAGGTTGTATAGATGGTACTATGGTCGAGGTTTGGGTTTTATCAAGCAGAACAACAGCGCAATACTTAGTCGCAATGTTAATGTTGTATGCTTGACCTTCGTGACAGGTGTGCTTAAGCCTATAGCCACAATAATCGGTGAGGGGTTGCTTATGTTATTGATATTTGTTGCTCTTCTACTCTATTCGCCTGTTGTGGCAATCATCACACTGTGCCTATTTATGCCAATTGCATTGATGTTCTATTTGTTGATGCGTCGTAAGATTAAAGATATCGGTGAGAAGGAGAATGTGGCACAACGCACCAAGGGGCGCATCGTAATAGATACCTTTAGAGGTTATGCAGATATTGAGATAGGTGGTGCTTTTCCGTTGAATTTCAAGAGATTTAGCGCCGCTATTGATGATGCTGTTGAGCTTAGGAAACAACATGCAACAATAGGAATGTTGCCACAGATGTTTACCGAGGTGGGACTTGCCGTGGGTCTTACTCTGTTGATTATCCTTAGTCTCAGTGGCATCACAAAAGAGCTAACCCTGCTATTGGGTATCTTTGCTATTGCTGCCGTGCGTCTGTTGCCCTCGTTGCGTACCATTATGGCAAGCTGGAGTTCTATACGATACAATCGCTATACGATAGATATACTTGCTGAGGCGAACGGTGATGTTCAAATTGCTGAGCCACAGAGCGATGCCATACTTTGTTTCGAGCGAGAGATTGAGTTGCGTAACCTATGTTTTGGATTTGAGGATGCTGCCGAACCGTTAATTAACGGGTTGTCGCTAACCATTCGCAAGGGTGAGCGCGTGGGTATTAAAGGAGCATCTGGTGTGGGTAAGACCACCCTATTTAATTTGATGCTTGGATTGTATCGACCCACCTCTGGCGCAATCTATATCGATGGTGTGGAACTCACCGAGGGTAATATCCGTAAGTGGCAGAATAGTGTAGGCTATGTCTCTCAGTCTGTCTTTATTACAGATGGCTCATTGGTGGATAACATAGCCTTTGGTTGTGATGCTGATACGATAGATTATAACCGTATAGATGAGGTTGTTAAACTATCCAACTTAAAGGAGTTTGTAGATATGCTACCTCAGGGTATTTATACCCACATAGGGGAGTATGGTGGTAAAATATCGGGTGGTCAACGACAGCGCATTGGTATTGCTCGAGCTCTTTATAAGAACGCGGATGTTCTCTTTTTCGATGAGGCGACATCCTCGCTTGATAGCCACACAGAGGAGAGTATAAATAGTGCTATTTGTGCTCTTGCTAACCAAAATCGCTCACTTACTATTGTGGTTATAGCCCATCGAGATAGCTCGTTGGAGTATTGTGACCGCATAATAACACTTTGATGATGAGTAGATACGATTATATAATTGCCGATTTAAGACTACGCAGTGATAGGGATATTGCTAAGATGGGTATTCGTAGTTTCGCTCCATTTGCAGTGCCGTGGTTGGATGTTGCAGCAGATTGTGAGCTTTGCTTTGATGCAAGGATAGATCTCTTAGTTGCTAAAACGGAGTTATCTTGCTCCTACCTTGCAGAGACAGACGCCGATAGTCGCTTCTATGCCGTGGCTGATGGTTATCTATATACTATTATTCGACGATGCGATCCAACAAGATGTTATGCGTTACATATCAACACTTATTCCAAGGTTATCTCAACCAATATTGACCCCAAAAGTAGCATTGACCTCGCCATACTTCGCTTTGGTATATGGGTGATGTTTGGTGTGGTGCTAACGGAGAATAATGCCATAGCTATACACTCCTCTACGATTGTAGCAGAGGATAGAGCTGTGTTATTTCTTGGTGAGTCAGGAACAGGTAAGAGTACCCATACGCGTCTCTGGCGAGAGAGTATCGAGGGTGCTACGCTGCTCAACGATGACTCGCCCATAGTGCGTATCGTGGATGGTCGCGTGCGTGTCTATGGCTCTCCATGGAGCGGTAAAACACCATGTTATAAGGCTGAGTACTACCCTATTGCGGGCTTCTGCCGACTCTCACAAGCACCCCACAACCGTATTAAACGCCTGCAGCCACTCTTGGCTATAGGAGCCCTACTACCCTCATGTCCGCCGATATTTGCCCATGATGAGCATCTTCAGGATTTGATATGCTCAACGATAGGTGAGGTGGTACGCAGTGTGGGTGTCTTCCATTTAGAGTGTTTGCCTAATGAGGAGGCTGCACAGTTGTCGTATAGTACAATATTTAGATAGTATGGCGCGAGTAGATATATCGGAGAGTCGGATTGAGGATTTGGTCGATGTTGGTATCCGTTTTAAGATTGTGGTTAAGGGCTATAGCATGTTGCCATTACTCGGCTTTGGTCGTGATACTATTGTTCTGAAACGCGTTGACACAGAGGAGGATATATCTGGTCATATAGCCATGTTTAGAGGTGATAACGGACGCATCGTTGTGCATAAGGTTGTATCTGTAGATGGTGATATGGTTACTCTGCGTGGTTACGGAAATTTGTATCAAACAGAGCAGGTCGAGCGCAAATATATTGTTGCTGTTTTAGAGAGTGTAATAAGAGAGTCGGGCAAGGAGCTAAGCTGCACATCCGAGCAGTGGCAACGCCGCGAGCGTAGATGGCTCTCGCTACCCTTGTGGCTGCGCAGATATATACTCGCAATACTTCGAAGATGGTGTAACTTTAGAGATAAATAGTTAGTATGGATATTAGAGTAGGTCAGGGATATGATGTTCATGCTCTCGGTGAGGGCTTGAGGTTGGTGTTGTGCGGTGTGGAGGTTGCTCACACCAAGGGTTGTATAGCCCATTCGGATGGCGATGTGGCTATTCATGCACTATGTGATGCGCTGCTCGGTGCTTTGGCTCTTGGCGATATAGGTAAGTTATTTCCTGATAGCGATCCGAAATACAAGGGTATAGATTCTACGATGCTGCTTCGTGAGGTGGTTGATATAATACACTCTAAAGATTACAGTATCAGCAATGTAGATATAACAATAGCAATGCAAAAGCCTAAGTTGAGACCATATATAGATAGTATGCGCGAACGACTTGCGGAGATTCTTAGAGTGTGTGTTGATAGGGTTTCTATTAAGGCTACGACAACCGAGCGTTTAGGCTTTGAGGGTCGTGAAGAGGGAGTATCTGCCACAGCTGTAGCACTGCTTATCAAGGCGTAGTATGAGTATCGAGGAGGTTCGCAACTTTTGTCTTAGTCTGCCCTACACCGAGGAGACCTTGCCCTTTGACGACACAACCTTGGTCTATAAGGTTGGTGGTAGGATGTTTGCTGTGACAAGCTTGGAGCAACCTGATCGTGTTGTGGTTAAGTGCGACCCTGATCTTGCTATCGAACTGCGTGACAGACACGAGGAGATAACCTCGGCATGGCACTTTAATAAACGACATTGGAATGCTATTTGTCTTACTGGAGACCTTGGAGAGCAGTTGATACTGGAGCAGATCTACAACTCCTACATGCTGGTCATACGCCTTAATGTGACCCCTGTGGCACTGCGTCGCGAGATACTATCTGTGCTGGAGCGGCTTGATATAGCATCGTTGTGCGCCACCTACGAAGATTTGGGGTGTAGATAGCAAAAAAGTTGTACGAAAATTTTGCAAAGTCAAAAAAAGTGTATATATTTGCACCCGATTTGATAACCAAATCAAATGGTGGATGTAGCTCAGTCGGTTAGAGTAGAGGATTGTGGTTCCTAAGGTCGTGGGTTCGAATCCCATCTTCCACCCTTAGTTAACAGATGCGTGGCTCAAAAGGCCACGCTTGTTATAAATAACAATCTCTTTTCGGATTTCGATGAGAGTGATGCTCGGATGGTGGAATAGGTAGACACGCCGGACTTAAAATCCTGTGGGCAGAAATGCCCGTACCGGTTCGACCCCGGTTCCGAGTACTTTAGAGAAACTATATGCAGTTTCTCTTTTTTGTTTCGAGAGGTCTGCTATGCAGACTGCCAAGTGTGATATATAGTTTATACAAGCAAGCTTGTAAACCATACATCACCCTTGTAGGCTTCGCCTCTCTCGAACAAAACACTTGAAACCGCGGTGCTCACTTATTGACGGTTGCCGTGTTTTTACACATCAAGTGTGTAAAACCCACGGCTACGATTGGATTACCAATCGTTCGACCCCGGTTCCGAGTACTTTAGAAGCCTTTACGGCTTCTTTTTTTTGTATCTGTCGTTTTTGTCCGAGAGGTCTGCTACACAGACTACCAAGTGTGATATATATAGACCTCCTCTTATTACAAGAGGTTAGAAGTTATAACCCACGATGTTTGAGGCATAGTCGCACCAATACTCTGTTGATTTATAGGTATCTACCGACTCCATTGGGACATATATTGTTGCATTTGGGTCTATTGTTGACTCCTCTATAACGGGAGGAGTGATAGCCTTGCAATATAGACTAATTAGGCTCTTGCAAGGGTTAAATGCCCACATTCCAATAGTAGTGACACAATCAGGAAGAGTAACCTCTGAGAGATTAGCACAATGAGCAAACGCTCCTGTCCCAATTGTCACAACACCATTACCCAGAGTTACGCTTTCAAGGCTTGAACAGCCATTAAATGCGGCACTATCAATAGTGGTTACACTATCGGGAAGCACGATGCTTATTAGACTGCTACAACCATAGAAAGCGCCATAGCCGATTTTTGTTACACTATTACCGAGAGTAATAGCAGTGAGTTGTGTGCAACCCTTGAATGCCGAATACTGAATAGCTGTTACACTATCTGGAAGAGCGACACTCGTAATACTGCGACGATCGTTGAATGCTAACTGTCCAATTCTCGTCACTTCTTGATTGAACCTAATCACCCAACACTCCTTATCTACATCATAGGTATGAGAAACGATATTTGCTCCAAATACCAATGGATCATAAGGCCACACAGGCTCCATTGTTGGATCTATAGGCATTGTAGGTTCAGTAGTACTGCCATTAGTGTACCATATCTCATTATTTGGAACGATACTACCAGGAGTATTTTCATCAACGATATTGTCATCCTTGGTGCATCCCAAGGATAACAATACGATGATGAGAATCGAAAGCAGAAACAATCTTTGATATTTCCACATATAGACACGGAGGATTACGCCTGCAACCACTTATGCTTTGCTACGCTGTAAATAGGTACAAATGGAAGAATTAGAGGCGTCTTCTTGATGTAGGCCTGGAACTCAGGGTTGTTGCCATAGGTCTCAGTCTGACGAAGCTCCAAACGGCGAGCACCGCTAAACATGACATATACGATACCAATATAACCGATAATGGCAATGACCCACTGCCATAGTGTGCAGCATGCGCCAAAGCAGATTAGGAAGCTACCTGTCCACATCAACACCTCGCCAAAGTAGTTCGGACAACGCACAATGCGATAGAGTCCCGTGTCAACAAATCTGTGTGCATTAACCTTCTTTGCTGCGCTCTTCTGAGCATCAGCAACCATCTCGATGATAACACCTGCTGTGGCGATGATTGCACCAATCCATGCCCACAACTCATTGACTGCAGCACCATTAGCAAGGTTATATAGATAGAATGTTGCGGGGCTTATCTGACCAACATACAGCAAGGCGCACATAATCCATATCGAGAACATTACAAACAAAGGTTTCTTTGTTGTATTCTCTGGCTGATATAGGATATGTTTGTAGGTGGCAGACTTACGCTCACGATGAAGCAGATATAGTGCTAAGCGCAGACCATAGACAAACAACACAGTGCAGAGAAGCGCTGTAGGAAGTGTAAGAGTATCGATGAATATAACAGCAGTTGCCGCTGCAAGAGCTGTGATAGTCAAGCCGTAGCCAATGCTAAAGAAGTAGATGAAGTAGAGCCAACCCACTGCTGATACGGCAAATGAGATACCTAAGAGAAGAAGTAAATAGGTCATAATAATTTATTTTTAAAGTATTCTGTTAGCAAAATTATGAATTAATTCGTTAACGCACAATAATTAATTTGCAAAATTGGCGATCGTTAGCTACTTTTGTTGTAAAATATGTGGAAAATATGCGAGAGATAGACCCAAAAACTACAAGTAGAGCCAAGGCATTTGAGTTGTGGATGAAGGCTGCTATGCCAATGGTGACAATGACTAAGAGATATGATGTGACACATCTAAGGCGCATTGCAAAGCGTAGAGGAGTGAAATTTAATATGTTGATGTGCTATGCCGTAGTTAAGGCAGCATCGCAATTTAAGGAGTTTTATATGCTCCCCGTGGGCGATAAGTTCATGGAATATGACAACCTTGCAATTAACACCATAGTGATGACCAAGGATGGTGGCATAAACACTTGCGACATCCCATTCTCGGAGGATATTCATCGCTTCGAGGCAGATTACTTGCAGATTACATCCGAGGCGAGTCAGAGTAGCGAGGATGTTGTGTTGGGCGACGATTATATGGTGATAGGTAGCTCGGCGCTTACGAAGTGTGAACTCGACTCTGTGGTAAATGTTTATGCTGGCTTTTGGAACAATCCGTTTGTTGTGTGGAGCAAGTATCGTAAGAGCATTTTTAGAACCACCCTATCCCTATCATTTCAGTTCCATCACACACAGATGGATGGTCCTATATCGACAGCCTTTCTAAATGAGTTACAAAGTGTTATAAACGCTATATCATACTAAGGTTAAAGTATGGGATAGATAGTAGGTGGTTGTACCGATACCCACTCTGCGCCATTGCCTTGCGAGGTGCATATTACCCTAACAGCCTTTATGGCTCGCTCTGGCTCTTCGATATAGTAGATGCCGCCATTTAGCTCACCAGCATAGTTGAAATCTATGCCGTTGTAGCTAATCTCCACATAGCCATTTTCGAAAATGTATCGTGGAAGCTGAAAGTTGCCCGTAGCGATCTTCATACTACGGCACTTGACAGGTGTTTCGAAGGTGTATAGAATCCAATCACCTATATCTCCAGCTCGTGTGGTGCGAGCTATGCGTCCATAGCCCTGAGCCTTCTCAAAGGAGAAACGCTCGCTATCGTCCATAGATGATGTTAGACTAAAGGCTGGAGTTATAGTTCTGAAATGCTCTGCTACTGCGGCTTTAGGAGATGATGCCTTACCTCTGCGTGATATGAAATAGTAGGCTGATGGTTTGCTTGTGGAAATAGGTTCTGTATATTTAACTATACTATGTATTAGTGTGTTATATATGTATATCTCACTTCCATCTTTAACCTCTGCACTCAGTATATTGTTGTAATATTTCACCTGTGGCGGTGTGAGACGATATGCAACACCCATGGCATCCATACGCTCGTAGTGAGAGATAATTGTATTGTAGAACAGGTCTTCGTTGCTCGCATCATCCATGTTCCACGCTATTTCTGCATGAGCAAGCAGTCGCGGAAATGTCATATAGTGTAGATAGTCAGCTGTTTCAGGTGTATGTGAGGCGTATAGCTCGCTGAAGAACGATGCCTCCAAGCCAGCAACATTTTGTTGCTCTGCGGGTGTAAAGCCAGCCGTATCGAGGCTAAATCCAAGGACCTTGCGCCAATCAAATATAGCAGCCCAGTCGTGACCATCCTCGCGTGGCGACTGTTTCATGTCGAAGTAGAAGTATTGTCCAGGCATGACTATTGTTTTATAACCTTTGCCTGCGGCACCACGGCATTCAGCTATACTCTCCCAGCCATAGACAAGTGTCTGCTCGCTCAATGCGCCACCATCTATGGCCTCGTTCCAAACGGCTGGCATCTTACCGTATTTAGCAAGTATCGCAGATACTCGTAGCATGAAGTATTGCTGTAGTTCTGTTGTGTTATTTATCTTATGTTCAGCCATTAAGCGTTTGCAATCAGGACATCTACTCCACTGTGACATATCAACCTCATCGCCACCTATATGGATGTACTTTGAAGGAAATAACTCACATATCTCGGCGAGTATATCCTCAATTAGAGCATAGTTCTCCTCGCGGGATGCACAGAATACGGAGCGAGTGTCGTAGCCAAAAGATGCCGATGTTCGAGCTGCGTAGTTGCATAGTATCTCTGGGTGTAGTGTGGCGATACATAGGCTATGTCCTGGCAGGTCAATCTCTGGGACAACCTCGATATTACGCACACGAGCATACTCGATAATCTCGCACATATCCTCCTTGGTGTAGTAGCCACCCCACCTCTCGTTCCACTTGCCATATCGTGGCCATATTGGACTGTCACCGCCTCGAAAACCGCCAATCTCAGCAAGTTCAGGATGTGATTCAATCTCTATGCGCCACGCTTCGTCATCTGTAAGATGTAACCTTAGGGAGTTTATCTTGTGGTAGGCAAGAAGGTCGATAAACTCTTTTACTGCTTCTTTATTCATCCATGTACGGCACACATCAAGCATAAAGCCGCGATGTGTGTACTTGGGCGAGTCTTTTATAGTGCAGTATGGAAGCTCTACTTGCTCAATCCCCTGCTTCTGATATATTGTAGGGGGTAGTAGTTGAAAGAGAGTTTGGACACCGTTAAACACGCCGCCATAACCACCGGCTAAGATACTTATGCCAAGAGGCGAGATATCTATTCGATACTCCTCTTCTTGGAGCGTTGTATCTATATTTAACTTTATATTACTACTTATATTAGCTTTACTTATTGGCAGATATGATGATATATATTCAACTATTGGTAGTAGCTTATTGTCGTTGTAATCTACACTTATAGGAGTAGTTAGTTTGTATGTGCCATCATACTGCACAACACTTCTTGGTGATGGTATAAGGTTCGTTGTTTGCGCCTCTACCACCACAGAACATAGTAGTGCTAAAAGAATTGTTGCGAGTCTAAGCATTCTACCTAACTCTTAGCTTCTGACCGATTCGAAGTATTGATGTTGACTTTATGCCATTTAGCTGACAGATACGATTGACCGTAGTGCCATACTTGCGTGCCAAGGCTCCAAGGGTGTCGCCCGAACGCACAGTGTGATATTTAATCGCCTGCGCAGCTTTGCGTTCCTCCTCCTCGATTTTGGCTATTTCAACCTCATCATCAAAGTCCTGCTCATACTTAGCGTAGATGCTAAAATGACGACGCTTAAGTAGTAGCTCTTCACGGCGTAATTCACCTGTTTTGAAGTCTATGATACGCTCAGGATCAAAGGATTGTCCACGATATCTAACCTCGAAGTGAAGGTGTGGACCTGTGCTTCGACCTGTATTACCACCAAGACCTATCTGCTGACCTGCAACAACCCAATCACCCGTCTGAACACTGCGCTCAGAGAGGTGGGCATAGTAGGTTTCAAGACCATTGTTATGACGGATGATCACCAAATTACCGTAGTTGCCTGCAGCCTTCGATAGGCGTACTTTGCCATCAAATACTGCATAGACAGGATCACCAACCTTAAGACTCATATCCAAACCCTGGTGCGCTCGACCACGACGAGGACCATAGCGCGAGGTTATGCGTCCTATATATGGGTAGTGGTAGCTTCTAAGCGAGTCAACCAACTGTATAGGTGTGGCATCTGGAAACGAGTTTAACTCGACATCCGTATATGCGTTTGTAGCAGTAGTATTCCAGTGGTCGTCGAATACAGTAGTATCGTTCCTAAATCCCTCAGCAAGAACATAACGCCATGTGTTATCGTTAAACAATACTATACTTATCTGCTCGCTTGGTGTAGATAGTGTATCAATGACTGATACTACGCCCAATGTGCGAACAGGTGATACGCGTCTATTAACTACGCTGTCTTGTTTTAGTGTATCGACTTGTATGACTGTAAGCGTATCTGTTTCTTGAGCAAATAGCGAAGTCGATATCAACAAAAATATGGTTGATATAATAATTCTTAACATGTTTGTTCTTATGCTTTTACTTAGCGTCTTTAAGCATCTCTTCAGCAAGCTCTAACTGGTGGTAGAACTCCTCGCCAAAGGCGCGGATAATAGGCTCTTTAAGCCCTTTATACACAGGCATGCCAAGGCTCTTACCACACTCTCTTGCCGAGCTACACACAGCCCAGCGATGGTAGTTAAGCCCTGCGGAGCCATTCCTAAAGTGTGTAACACGAATTGGGTAGAGGTGACACGATATAGGCTTCATGAATGAACACTTACCCTCACGATATGCACGCTCAATGGCGCAGAATGTGATGCCATTCTCCTCGAAAGCGTAGGCACACGCAGCATTATCAACCAATGGCGTTGTATAGTCGCCATCGACATCCACAACCATGAAGCCCTGCTCCTCAATAGCCTTGCGTCCCTCCTCGGTCATATATGGAGCGTAGTTATCCCACTCCTCTTCAAGTATATCAACCTCCTCGATATCGAGAGGTGCGCCAGAGTCGCCCTCTACGCAGCAAATACCCTTACATTTGCCTAAGTCACAACTAAAGCACTCCCTTAGTAGGTCGAGGCTAACAATCTTATCATCAATCTCTATCATAGCGACTATGGATTATAGATGTCTTTGTAACGGAACGATAGAATCTCATAGACCATGTCGTGAAGTTGCTTTGCCTCCTTATTCTCTGGATCAAGAGCCATCGCCTTATTAAAATCGTTGATTGCCTTACCCCAATCGTTGTACTGGAAGTGGCACTTACCGCGCTCGATATAGAGCGCTGCGCTCTCATTACCCGCCTCAATAAGCGATGTTAGGCGAACAATACGACCTGCTGGTGTCCATAGTTGGTTCTTTGTAATGTACTCTGCCACAGGGGCGCATACCATCTTAGATATATCGCCACCTCGACCGCTTATATCTCTAACTTCAGTAGATGAGAACTCCATATATGGAGCATCCTCAAGAATGGTTATTCTGTCAGCGAACTTCTCAACGGCGTAACCCTTGCGTGGATAGACATATATTTTGTACTCGTTAAGAATACGCTCATAGTCTTTCCACTCGTCAAAACGCTCCCAAATATCACTACCTGTGATGATGGCAAACTCCATCGTATCACCGCAATTCTCCTTTAGGTAGTCAAGGGTGTTGATTGTGTATGAAGGCTTTTCAAGCACAAACTCTATGACTGACGCCTTGATCTGCTCAGGGTACTTCGACTCCTTACACGCCATATCTGTCATCTCGTAGCGTGTGTACTCAGGTGTTTGAAGTACATCCGTCTTAAATGGATTTTGTGGCGAGATAATCAAAGCAACCTCATCGGCAAGGTTGCGCTCTATAGCATATTCGGCAAGTGCGATATGACCATTGTGTATAGGGTCAAACGAGCCGAAATATAGTAACATACGCTTTTTCATATCAATATCTACTTTATAAAGCGGGTAATAATATCAGTGACCTCATTTACGGCATCTTCAAGCTTGTCGTTGATTACAACATAATCAAACTCTGAGGATTTAGATAGTTCAAATTCTGCCTTAGCGATGCGTTTAAGGATGACCTCCTCGGCATCAGTGCCACGACCACGCAATCGACGCTCAAGTTCTTCGGTTGATGGTGGCATGATGAAGATTGAACATGCATCATCC
Organism: Alistipes sp.; assembly: GCA_045650465.1. Taxonomy (GTDB): domain Bacteria; phylum Bacteroidota; class Bacteroidia; order Bacteroidales; family Rikenellaceae; genus Alistipes. Next base: position 28,650 of record JAZRRF010000045.1, on the reverse strand, counting down.
CCGAATATGTGCTTAAGGTTGATGCCACCCATAACATCAACATCGAAGAGAATGATATTGCCCTTGGCCCAGATACGCTCCATTTCGCTTTTGAGAGTGCCGTAGCATGTGCCCTGATAAACCTCCTCCCACTCTACGAACTCGTTGCGAGCGACACGCTCCTTAAACTCCTCATTGGTGAGGAAGTAGTAGTCGATGCCATGCTGCTCTACACCGCGTGGTTGGCGCGATGTAGCTGATATTGAGAACTCGAAGCAGTCAAAACGCTTCAATAATTCTCTAACGATGGTTGTCTTGCCAGAGCCACTTGGGGCTGAAAATATCACTAACTTACCCATTTATATGACTAATTATAAAATGTTGAGCACCTGCTCTTTAATCTTTTCTAATTCATCCTTCATTTTAACTACTAAGCGCTGCATATTCGCTTCGTTGGACTTCGACCCCATGGTGTTTATCTCACGACCAAGCTCCTGAGCAATAAAGCCGAGCTTACGACCTGGAGCATCCTCCTCGGCAGCAACTTCACGGAAGTATGAGCAGTGGTTATCGAGTCGCACCTTCTCCTCGGTGATGTCGAGCTTCTCTATATAGAAGATCATCTCTTGCTCCAAGCGGTTGTTATCAACCTCTATGGCAAGCTTCTCGATATTCTCACGGATACGGTTCTTAATAACCTCTACACGCGCAGTCTCATATGGTTCTACTTCGTGGCGGTATTGCTCGATAAGGTCGATGCGCTTTAGAAGGTCGGCAATAAGTATTGCACCTTCCTGAATACGGAAGGCATTAAGCTGTGCTGCAGCCTCCTCGGCGGCATCGATAATTGCCTTTAGTTCATCGTCACTAACCTCTTGTTCCTCAGATGTAATAACATCTGGCATGCGCAAAATAGTACTTAGGAAATATTCGCTATCAGCAATTACAGCGTTCATCGCGCAAACCTCCTTAAGTTCCTTGGCATAGGCAGCAAAAGCCTCACGATTAATATGTACTGGAGTATCGGCAACGCTGCTCTCAAACGAGATGAAACAATCCACTTTACCTCGCTGTAGCTCACGAGTAAGGATAGCACGCACATCTGCCTCTGCGGCACGGTACTTGCCAGGAATTTTAATATTTAAGTCGAGCTGCTTGGAGTTTACCGACCTAAGCTCAACTCTAAACTTCTTATCATTACAAACGGCCTCGCCCTTGCCGAAGCCTGTCATTGACTTTATCATAGTGAAAGCATGTATTATAACTCACAAAAGTACAAATAAAAAGGCGGTAACACAAATTTTTTATGTAAAAAGAGGATAAAAAATTGAGTGAAATCATCTGAGGTTCTATGACCATCAGATAATCTCACTCACTAACTTATGTTATTATATCTACTTATTCAACACATCTGTCACACTTTGCTGCAAGCATCTCATCTGCCAACTGCTCCAAAGCCGGGATATCTGTTGGCTTAAGGCGTGACATGATTGTCACAACATCCTCAACAACAGATACATCCTTAAATCTGTCGATGATATTACGCATTGCGCGACCTGCCGATGGAGCCCACGAGCCATTCTCTATGATACCAATACGGCGCTTGCAGTAGCCCTTGATAGAGAGGTGGTGCAAGAAATCGTGCATAGGAGGGAATACATCTGAGTCGTATGATGCTGCGGCAACAACCAAGTGGCTGTAACGGAATGCATTCTCCACAGCCTCAGACATATCCACGCGAGCAAGGTCCGAAACAATAACCTTCTTTGCACCCTTAGCGCGCAAGATATCAGCAAACTTCTCAGCTACCTCGCGAGTGTTGCCATGTATAGAGGCATAGGCTACAAAGATACCCTCATCCTCTGGCTCATACTTGCTCCAGGTGTCGTATAGGCCGATGTAGTGACCGAGGTTCTCCGTTAGTACAGGACCATGCAATGGACAGATGATGGCGATGTCGAGCGCAGCAGCCTTCTTAAGAAGCGCCTGCACAGGCGCGCCATACTTACCACATATATTTATATAGTAGCGACGAGCCTCACACTCCCACTCACCGCCGTTGCACAATGCGCCGAACTTACCGAAGCCATCTGCAGAGAATAGAACCTTGTCTGTGCTGTCGTAGGTAACCATAACCTCTGGCCAGTGTACCATAGGAGCCATGGCAAAGTGAAGTGTACGGCCGCCAAGCGATAGTGTGCCACCCTCCTTCACTCCAATGGTCTTACCTTCGATATTGATGTCGAAGTAGAACTGAGGTAGCATCTTAACAGCCTTATCCGATGCAATGATCTGCATATTTGGATATCGCTCCACGACCTTTGCAATAGAGCCTGCATGATCTGGCTCAAGATGCTGAACGACAAGGTAATCAGGTGTGCGTCCCTCAAGGGCACAATCTAAATTATTAAGCCACTCCTCATGCTTGCGGTAATCTACCGTATCCATAATTGCCACCTTCTCATCCAAGATTAGGTATGAGTTATACGACACGCCAAGAGGTACGACATACTGGCTCTCAAACAGATCTATATCGGTATCATCTACTCCGATATACTTTATCTTTTCGGTTATATTCTTAATCATTTTGCACATGTTTTATATTTCAAGGAGCAAATATCTAAAAAAATAGAGATAAAAGCAAAACTTTTACCTACTTTTTAATACCTTTGCCCAATATTTGTTTAATATTAGTTAGCTATGATGAAGAAATTGACAATATTTATAACCTTTATACTCCTGTTTGTGGGTTGCAGTAGCCAATCGGGAGCAGAGGAGAAGAAGACCATATATGTAACAATTACACCTCTTAAGGGTATTGTGGAGAGGGTTGTTGGCGATGACTATCAAGTAAATGTTCTTGTTCCCAAGGGTGCGAGTCCTGAGAGTTTTGAGCCTACAGCCAAGCAACTTATGGAGCTTAACCGCGCAGAGTATATCTACACCACTGGTCTTATTAACTTTGAGAAAAGCCTTATAGGCTCTGTGGAGCATAACGAGCGTATCATTGACCTTTCACAAGGTATCGAGCTTATGGAGGGAAGTTGCTCACATGGACATCATCACCACAAGCATGGTGTTGACCCTCATATCTGGACATCACCTAAGGCATTGAAAACCATGGTCCAAAACATAAGTTCATCGCTTGCGCCTGACTCCGTTAAGTATCAAGCATCAGCATCTAAACTAATTGGAGAGTTAAATGACTTGGATATGCTATGTAGTAAGGAGATAGATACACATGGAGTCGATGCTATAATGATATATCATCCTGCCTTTACATACTATGCACGCGACTATGGTATTGAGCAGATATCCATCGAGCATGATGGCAAGGAGCCTTCACCTCGTCAGTTGACATCATTGGTGGATAGAGCTAAGACACTCCGCATTAAGAATCTTCTTATTCAGCCTCAATATAGCAAGGATAAACTAAGAGCATTGGCAGCAGAGTGTGGCGCTGAGATTGTAGAGGTTGACCCTCTGTCGGAAGATATAATGGCAGAGATTGAGCGAGTTACATGTATTATATGTAGTGAAAATGAGCCACAGAGAAGCGATAATTAAGATAGAGAACCTTGGTGTTCAATATGATAATCTAACGGCACTGGAGCATGTTAACTTAACTCTCTATAGTGACGATTTCGTAGGAGTTATTGGACCTAATGGAGGCGGCAAGAGTACGCTTGTAAAGGCGATTATGGGCATTACACCCTATAGCGGTCACATAGAGTATAGCCCCTTGTTGCTACGCCATAAAAAGCCATATATTGGCTATCTGCCACAGGTCTCATCATTCGATAAGGTTTTTCCTATTTCTGTCGAGGAGGTGATTATGTCAGGCTTACAGGCTGAGCGCGGTGCATTGCTAAGATATGGAAGGAAAGAGCGTGAGCGTGTGACTGAAGTGCTCGATATGGCACATCTTACCAACATAAAAAAGCGTTCAATTGGTGAACTCTCAGGAGGTCAGCTACAGCGTGTTATGCTTTGTAGAGCAATCATCTCTAAACCTAAACTTCTTGTCTTGGATGAGCCAACAAACTTTGTTGATAATCGCTTTGAGAATGAACTCTATACCCTACTACAGACATTAAGCAAGGAGATGGCTATTGTTATGGTATCGCACGATATTGGCACTATATCAAGTGTGGTGCGTAGTATTGTTTGTGTCAATCGACATGTTCACCGCCACGACTCAAATATAATCACTGAGGAACAACTCCGTAACTACGATTGTCCTATACAGCTTATTTCGCACGGCAACATCCCACATACTATCCTCGGAGAACACCACCACTGCTCGGAGTGCGAAGATAGATAGTAATTAGAATAGGTTACAATCTTGCGGCTTATTTGCATTAAGGTCTTAGGACTATTAGGGTATTATTCTCCTAATGGTCCTAATTGTCTTTATATAAAATTAAAGCGCACCCCGAAGGATGCGCCCTAATAGCAATTACTCTCTACTAATTACTCTCTACTCTCTACTAATTACTAATTACTAATTACTTTAGTTCCACCAACGACTCACCAGTCATCTCAATAGGTTTATCAAATCCCATAAGCTCAAGTACGGTAGGTGCTACATCGGCAAGGATACCATTCTTTACGCTCTTAACTCTATCCGATACTACAACGATAGGTACAGGGTTAAGTGAGTGTGCTGTGTTAGGTGTGCCATCGGCATTAACAGCGTTGTCTGCGTTGCCGTGGTCAGCAATCTGGATAACCTCGTAGCCGTTAGCCTTAGCAGCCTCCACAACATCCTTAACGCACTCATCTACAGCCTTAACAGCCTTCTCGATAGCCTCATATACGCCGGTATGACCAACCATATCGCCATTCGCAAAGTTTAGACAGATAAAGTCATACTTCTGCTCGCCAAGAGCCTCTACCAACTTATCCTTAACCTCGTATGCCGACATCTCTGGCTGTAGGTCGTATGTAGCTACCTTAGGAGATGCTACAAGGATACGATCCTCATTCTCAAACTCAGCCTCACGACCACCATTTAGGAAGAAGGTAACATGGGCATACTTCTCAGTCTCAGCGATGCGCAACTGCTTCAAGCCCTTGCTTGCGACATACTCACCAATGGTGTTGGCAACATTCTCCTTGTCGAACAAGATATGCAAACCCTGGAACTTAGCATCGTATGGAGTCATACAACAGTAGTACAAAGGCATTGTGTGCATGCCCTCAGCCTCCATATTCTCCTGTGTAAGCACAATGGTAAGCTCCTTGGCGCGGTCGTTACGATAGTTGAAGAAGATTACAACATCGTTTGGCTTAATTGTGCCAACAGCCTGACCCTCAGCATCTACATGTACAATAGGCTTGATAAACTCATCGGTAACACCCTCAGCGTATGACTTCTCCACAGCCTCGACCATATTGGTTGACTTCTCTCCGATGCCATTTACAAGAAGATCGTAAGCAATCTTCACACGCTCCCAACGCTTGTCGCGATCCATAGCGTAGTAGCGACCTATGATAGAGGCAATCTTGCCTGTAGAGTTAGTCATGTGCTCCTCCAAAGCGGCGATAAAACCCTTACCACTGCGTGGGTCAGTGTCACGACCATCCATAAAACAGTGAACAAATGTATTTTCAATACCGTAGTGCTTAGAGATATCGCATAGCTTGAAGAGATGTTCCAAAGATGAGTGTACACCGCCATCAGATACAAGACCCATGAAATGTACATTCACGCCATTAGTCTTAGCATACTCAAAAGCACCCTTAATCTCCTTATTCTCAAGGATTGAATTGTCGCGGCAAGCGCGGTTAATCTTCACCAAGTCCTGATATACCACACGACCAGCACCGATATTTAGGTGACCCACCTCTGAGTTACCCATCTGACCCTCAGGCAAACCAACATTCTCGCCGTCGGTCTTAAGCTCTGCGTGTGGATATGCCGCAGTCATGCTGTTAATATACTCTGGACGGGTTGTGTAGATAACATCTGACTTTGATTTATCGCCGTTACCCCAACCGTCTAATATCATCAATAAAACTTTATTACTCATCTTGTTATAACTATTATTTAATAGATTAGTTTAACTTAGACATAATCAACTCAACAGCCTTCTCAACAGCGGCGTCAAGAGCCTCTGGATTCTTACCACCAGCTGTAGCGTAGTGCTTCTGACCGCCACCACCGCCATTGATAAGCTTCGCAGCCTCACGCACTGTAGCACCTGCATCAACGCCCTTAGCTACGATATCATCCGAGAGCATAACATTGATTGTAGGCTTGCCATCGTTAAGGTTGCCGATAACCATAACAAGCCCCTCATTTACACGCTGACGGAGTGAGAATGCCAAGTCCTTCATCACCTCTGAAGAGTATGTTGTGGTGCGCTTGATGAGCTTAATGCCATTAACAGCCTCAGTCTCAGCAGCGATAGATGCAGCCACCTGTGCAACCTTCTCCTTACGCATCTCCTCAATCTCACGACCAAGCTGTGCGTTGTTCTCAACCATCTTCTCCACAGCCTGCACGAGCTTAGGGCTACGCACAATCTGCTCGATAGCCGATATTGTATCCTGAGCCTCATATACCAACGCCTCAGCTGCATCACCCGTAACAGCCTCGATACGGCGTACACCTGCCGAGATTGCGCTCTCAGATACAATCTTAAAGATACCGATAGTACCTGTAGCTGATGTGTGTGTACCACCACAAAGCTCTGTTGAAGGACCGAAGTTTACAATACGCACCTTGTCGCCATACTTCTCACCGAAGAGCATGATAGCACCCGCAGCCTCAGCCTCAGCCATAGTAGCCTCGCGATTCTCTACAAGTGGGTAGTTAGCGCGGATAAGCTTATTTACAAGGCGCTCAACTTCGCGAATCTCCTCAGCTGTAACCTTCTGGAAGTGTGAGAAGTCAAAGCGCAAGCCCTCAGGTGTAACCATAGAACCCTTCTGCTCAACATGTGTACCAAGAACGGTGCGTAGTGCATAATCTACAAGGTGTGTAGCTGTGTGGTTGTTAGCCGCCTGCTGACGAGCCTCAGTATTAACCACAGCACGGAACTCTGCCTCTGGATTCTCAGGCAACTGCTTAGCGATATGGATAATAAGACCATTCTCCTTCTCGGTAGCGACAATCTCAATCTTCTCGTTTGCGCTCTCGATATAACCGATATCACCAATCTGACCACCAGAGTTGCCATAGAATGGAGTCTTGTCGAATACAAGCTGGTATGTCACATTGTTCTTTGTCTTTACACGGCGATAGCGAGCGATGTGGATATTAGCCTCAAGGTTGTCGTAGCCAATGAACTCGCTCTCTGCGATGGTCATAACCTCCTGCCAGTCATCGATATCCTGTGATGCAGCGTTTCGTGAACGCTCCTTCTGAATCTGCAACTCCTTCTCGAACTCCTCGATATCTACCTCTACGCCCTGCTCCTTAGCGATAAGCTCAGTAAGGTCGATAGGGAAACCATAGGTGTCGTACAACACGAAAGCATCCTTACCAGAGATCTTACCATTAGCCGACTTCTTGATTACACCGTCCAAGAGGTTAATACCTGTAGCGAGGGTGCGAAGGAATGATGCCTCCTCCTCCTCGATAACGCGCTCGATGAGTGTCTGTTGTGCAACCAACTCAGGGAACTGGTGACCCATCTGCTTTGCAAGACCATCAACAAGCTTGCAGATAAATGGCTCGGTGAAACCAAGATATGTGTAGCCATAGCGTACAGCACGGCGCAAGATACGACGGATAACATAACCAGCCTTAGCATTTGCAGGGAGTTGACCATCAGCAATAGAGAATGATATAGCGCGGAGGTGGTCTGCGATAACACGCATAGCAACATCACACTTCTCATCCTTGCCGTACTCCTTGCCTGAAAGCGCTGCAATACGAGCGATTGTAGGCTGGAATACATCAGTATCGTAGTTTGACTTCTTGCCCTGGAGAATCATACATAGACGCTCAAAGCCCATACCTGTATCGACATTCTTTGCTGGTAGTGGCTCCAATGAGCCATTAGCTTTGCGGTTGAACTGCATGAACACAAGGTTCCAAATCTCGATAACCTGAGGGTGGCTCATGTTAACCATCTCGCGACCAGGAATCTTAGCAACCTCCTCCTCGTCACGAAGGTCGAAGTGAATCTCGCTACAAGGACCACAAGGACCTGTCTCGCCCATCTCCCAGAAGTTGTCCTTCTTATTACCGCGGATGATGTGATCCTCAGGAAGATACTGCTTCCAGTAGTCGTAAGCCTCCTGATCGAAAGCTACGCCATCCTCCTCCGAACCCTCAAATACGGTAGCGTACATGCGGCTCTTATCGAGCTTATATACCTCAGTAAGCAACTCCCATGCCCAGTCAATAGCCTCCTTCTTGAAGTAGTCGCCATACGACCAGTTTCCAAGCATCTCAAACATTGTGTGGTGATAGGTATCGTGACCTACCTCCTCCAAGTCGTTGTGCTTACCCGATACACGCAAACACTTCTGTGTGTCTGCCACGCGAGGCCACTTGCGAGGTGCGTTGCCAAGGAAAATATCCTTAAACTGGTTCATACCCGCATTGGTAAACATAAGAGTTGGGTCGTTCTTTACGACCATCGGAGCTGAAGCAACAATCTCATGCTGCTTGCTTTTGAAGAAGTCCAAAAAGGCTTGTCTAACTTTGTTTGATTCCATATATATTAAGTTTTATTTTATACCTATATTTTATAGCGGTTGCAAAATTACACAATTTACTTTAATTTTGCATCGTTAAATGTGATATTTTTAATATTTTTTATTTTTTAGGATGAAGGGTACTACTACCAAGCGTAAAATAATAAATCATAGAGGTTGGCCCCGAGGGTACAGATTACTACTGAGGTTCTTTATAGCTTTAGTCATAGCCGCAGTGTGCAACTTGCTTGTATCCAACTGGTTCGATACGCCTAAGATAAACAATATTCGCCGTGATAACCTCCGTCTGGAGAGAGAATATCGCATTCTTCTCGATAAGATTCGCTCTACGGAGTTAACCCTAGCGGATATTAAGCATCGCGACCATTTTGTCTATAGACCACTGCTGGGTATTGATACGCTCGATATGCCGCGTGTATATTCCGATTATAATAACTCGAAGTATGAGGCATTTCAAGATATGGAGTATGGCAACTTAATAACCGAGGGGTGGATGAGTCTTGACCGTCTTACGCGCAAATTGTACTACTCCTCTGTATCGTTGGATGATACTCAGGACTTGGCAGAAAATAAGGAGGAGTTCTCAACGGTCATTCCTGCGATATGGCCAATTGACCGCACAAAGCTAAAGTATGTTAGCAGTCTCTATGGTATGCGTATGCACCCAAGATATGGAACATGGCGCATGCACGAGGGTGTTGACCTCTCAGCACCTAAGGGCACGCCTGTGTATGCTACGGGTAACGCTGTTGTTCTGCGTGCAGGATGGCGACCAGGCTATGGTTATATGATTGAGCTAAATCATGGTTTTGGATATAAGACTCGCTACGGTCATCTCTCGAAGATGTATGTTAATGCAGGTGATAGTGTTACGCGTGGTCAAGTAATAGCCGATGTAGGTAATACTGGTGTCTCATCGGGCGCTCATCTACACTATGAGGTGCGCTTTAGAGATCACACTGTCAACCCTATTCACTACTTTAATAAGGATATGTCGCCTGAGACCTATCTTGAACTGATAAAGCAACTTGATGTATCAAGCGAAAACTAACTGATATTATGGCTAATAAGTTAAATAAACTATACCAAAATATATCCAATTGGCGTTTCTTCCCGCTACTTATCAAAACATCTGTATGGGTGGGCATGATTCTCTTTTGGTGGATTATTCTATCTGTGAGTGTTGATACTCCAACAGAGCATAGATTGCGTCACTCAACAGATGATCTACGACGAGAGTATATTGTTATGTTAGAGCGATATGACTCGCTTAATTCAATCGTTGATAATGTTGTTAGACGCGATGAGAATGTCTTTCGTAAACTCTTCGAGTCCAATCCCTATGACCTAAGTGCTGATCTTCAGAATGAGCGCATATCTCTCCATGAACAGCTTATGCAGATGAATAACGATGAGCTGATGGACATATTAGCTAATCGCATACAATATGCTGATAAAAAGGAAAGTATGGTGATTAGGTCGAGTGATGACATGAAGTATAATATCTCAACAGGCGTATTATCAATAGATTGTGTGCCGGCAATTCAACCTGTCAACAATAAACAATTGACTCTGCTTGCTGCGGGTAAAAAGCCTTTAATTAATCCATTTCATCGTGCTATGCGTGAGCATCATGGTGTTGATTACCTCGTACCAGAGGGAACAGCTGTTTTTGCTACTGCTGATGGAACAGTGAAGACACTCTCCGAGAAGAACTCCACACATGGCAAGGCTATTACAATCGACCACGGGAATGGCTACGAAACTTCCTATAGTCACCTATTAGATACCCGTGTTCGTAAGGGTCAAAAGGTGAAACGCGGTGATATCATTGCTCTATCGGGTAATAGTGGTCTCTCTTTTGCCCCACATTTACATTATGAGGTGCGTTATAGAGATACACGCGTTGATCCGATACACTATTTCTTTCTTGAACTCTCGCCTGAGGAGTATCAGCGTATAATACGCATCGCTCTATCAAGCATGCAATCATTTGATTAATATGGCACAGCTAAAGTTAATTCTACTCGATTTCGACGGCACTTTGGTCGATACTAAAGAGGCTAATGCTAGAGCCTATATTGAGGCATTACAGGAAGTGGGTATTGCCATCAATAAGGATGAGTATCTCGATAAATATTTTGGCATGCGTTGCATTGAGTTTATGCGTAGCGTGGGGGTGGGTAACGATGAGGCCATATGCTCGGTGCGCCGTCGTAAGATAGAGCTCTACCCCAACTATTTTAATACCGTACGACTCAATACTCCGTTGTGGGAGTGGTGTCAGATGATGCGTGCGCTTGGAGCAAAGGTGTGGATAGTATCTACAGGACACATAGATAACATTACTAATGTGATGCGATACTTGAATATTAGTGACAGTGTTGATGGGGTCATCTCTGGCGACGATGTCGAGCGACCTAAGCCATACCCAGATTGCTTCCTTAAGGCTATGAATATCGTTGGTGTCACCCCTGCTGAGACCATTATATTTGAGGACTCTGTCTATGGCTTAGAGAGTGCCAAGGCGAGTGGTGCTACCTATGTGGAGATAGAAATGTAATATTTTTTTTGGTTTGTTAACGATTTATTTGTATTTTTATGCTTTAAATTTAAACAAAGTGTATGAATATGAAGAATCTTATTATCGCAATACTATCGTTGTTGCTAACATCGGGTCTTTATGCCCAGGAGAGCTATCCAAAAAAAGAGTATTTAGCGCCATTTACAGCCATAGATGTAGATGCTCATATAAAGCTTAGGCTTATCAAGATCCAAGAGCATGAGGCTCCATATATTGTCTATGATACAAAGGGCTCTACGGTATCGAAGTTCTCTTTTGATGTAGATGACAAGAATCGTACACTAAAAATATCAGAACGCCATGATCCTCAGCGCAAAACTATCACTGAGGTCGATGTTTACTTTAGTCATTTGACAGATCTATCAATATCTAAGGCTGACACCAAGATTGAGGGTGTTCTTACAGCACAGCTACTTGATATCTATGTGTCACACGGAGCTCATCTTACCGCCGAGCTTGATACCCTTGATGTGATGGTCTATGCTACGGGTAAAAGTCGTATCGAACTTAGTGGTGATACAAAATACCACACAGCTGAAATATCTACAGCACACTATAATGCCCAGGATTTAAGTTCTGTATCCACTATAGTTGAGTCGTCTCACAATGCGGTTGCAAGGGTTTGTGCAGATGAGCGTTTAGAGATGAAGACCTTGACTGGAGGTAAAATATACTATTTGTCTCAACCCAATATTCTTCGTACAAGAGTAACTACATTTGGTGGTGAGATAACCATATCTAAATAGCTTATAATAAGTTTATATGCGAACTTTTCAAATAGAACTTGCAGAGGTTCTTCTACGCCGTCATGCAGGTGATTTATCAAACCTTGTGGTGCTTTTCCCATCGTTACGAGCCAGGACATTCTTTAGTGATGCCCTCACCTCATTGGTTGATAATCCCATTTGGCAACCTTCATGGTCAACAATAGATGAACTTATGGCGCGAGGCTCAGGGCTTGTGCGCGGCGAGCGCATACGCCTTATAGCAGAGTTATACAAGGTCTATGTTAAGTACCATCCATCCGAGGAGTTTGATAAGTTCTACTTCTGGGGCGATATGCTTATATCAGACTTTGATATGATTGATAAGTATATGATAAACGCAGATATGCTACTTCGTAATATCAACGATATCAAGGAGATAGAGTCGGATGTATCATATCTTACGGAGGAGCAGGAGCGTATTCTTAGGAGTTTTTGGAGTAGCATAGGTTCTGAGACATCCATCACCGAGCATAAGCGTCGTTTTTTAGTTATATGGCGTTCACTACCAGATATATACAAGGAGTACCGTGAGCGACTATTTAACATAGGCATAGGCTATCCTGGAATGATATATAGAGCCACAGCCGAGCGTATCATACGAGGCGAGGATATACCTTTACACTCGAAGCGTTATGTATTGGCTGGCTTCAATGCCTTATCGAAGAGTGAGGAGGTGCTGTTTAAGTATCTTGCCAATAGAGAACAAGGTGCGGAGTTCTACTGGGATTATGATGACTATTATGTTGCTAATAGTGATAACGAGGCAGGTATATTTCTTAGAAGAAATCTATCGTTATTCCCTCCAACAGAGCATATTAGACACGATTACCTAACAACAATAAACAAGCAACTTAATGTTGCAGCATGTGCATCAAATATTATACAGGTCAAGCATGTTGCAGATATACTCAATGCTCTACCTAAGGAGGAGTTAGATAGACGCACAGCGATAGTTCTCACAGATGAAAATCTGCTTATCCCATTGTTACATGCCCTACCCGAGAGTGTTAAAAGTGTAAATATCACCATGGGTTACCCTCTTAAGACGACCCTTGCCTACACGCTCATAGAACGCCTAATTGCGCTACAGGCTCATAGTCGTGGGGATAATGGTGGCGTTACGAAGTTTTATCATGCTGATGTTACGGGACTATTGTCACACCCTTATATTGTTGACACATGTAGGGAGCAGAGCGTTAACCATGCGCGTGAGATAGCTACAAATCGTGTGATATCCGTTGATTCAACAAGATTTAATAATGACGAATTACTAAATATTGTATTTAGCTCTAAGTATGACAAATGGCATGACTTATCTAAATATTTGATAGATGTTGTATCCACTCTTATAGACCTGTTCGATGAAGGCGATATTGAGCAGATGGAGTATCTGAGAATAACACTCGAAGAGTTATGTAAAACGGCAAATTCTCTTGACAATTGCAATATTGACATCCCTATCGAGGTCTATACATCGCTGTTGCGTCGTCATCTACAAGGCTTAACCATTCCGTATGAAGGAGAGCCTATTGAGGGTGTACAGATTATGGGTATCCTTGAGACTCGTAATATCGAGTTCAAGAATGTTATAATTCTCTCCATGACCGATGCAAACTTTCCTGGCAACCGCACCGAACAGTCGTCATTTATCCCCTATGCAATGCGTTTGGCCTATAGTATGCCTACGCCTGAGGAGCATGAGGCGATGTATGCCTACTACTTCTATCGTCTAATTCAGCGTGCTGAGCGTGTAGATATGCTCTACTGTTCACGCGCAGATGATAAGAGTACGGGGGAGTGTAGTCGTTATATTTATCAGTTGGAGTATGAGTCTCCATTTAAGCTTGAGAAGTCCTCTGTGGGTGTAGATCTTAAGTTGGAGGATGTCAAGCCTATCTCCGTTGCAAAGGATAAGAAGGAGATGGAGCTACTTGGTCGTTATCTAAAGCGTGGTAGTGGCTATACCCTATCGCCTACAGCTCTATTCCGATATATTGAGTGTCCACTAAAGTTTTACTATGCCACTATTGCCCACATTAAGAGCGCTGATGAGCTTAGTGATAAGATTGACGCTCTAACCTTCGGAAATATTCTGCACGAAACGATGCAAGAGTTGTACACTCCGATAGTAAATTCCAAGAATACATCTTATGAGGTGGGATTGCTTAAGGATATTGCTCTTGTGGAACGCTGTGTTGATAAAATTATAGGCAGGCTTCTTTTGGGTGATGAGTCGGTGTCTAAGAGTATGTTTACAGGTGACACACTGCTTGTTAGGGATATTATCATTAAGTATATTTATGAAGGTATTCTCAACTATGATAGTAAGCGCAAGGATTACAAAATAGTTGGTTTAGAGCGTGATGTAGATTGCGAGTACCCCATCTCGGGTGGTAGGTATGTCAATCTCTCTGGTCGTGCCGACCGTATAGATGAACTTAGTGACGGCACTTTGCAGATTATTGATTATAAGAGTGGTAATCGTCCTCACTTGGAGTGTGTTAGCATACAGTCTCTCTTTACAGGTGCAGCCCACGAGCGAATATCCAACATCTTTCAGACACTGCTCTACTCTATGATGTTACAACGAAAATGTGGCACAGAGTCGTGTCCATCGCTCTACTACGCATCGAAAATGCTCTCCGAGGGTTACTCTCCGCTTATTTTGGATAAATCCACTGATGGATTTATTGAGCGATATAGCGAGGTTGCAACTGAGTTCGAGGAGGAGTTAAACAAAGTTTTGGAGGAGTTGTTCGATGCAGATATAGCCTTCACTCAGGTCGATGACGAGGATGCGTGTATCTATTGTGACTATAAAAAGATTTGCAGACGATGAAACGAGCCAAGATACTAAGTGCGAGTGCTGGATCGGGTAAGACATACCAGCTCACGCTAAAATATATGTGTGATGTTATCCAGCATCCTGAGCGTTATCGCAATATTCTTGCTGTGACCTTTACAAATAAAGCTACGGAGGAGATGAAGTCGCGTATATTGCGCGAAATACACACCTTAGCATCTGGTAGTAATAGCTCCTACATAGGTGAGATTAAGCGAGAGTTGGGGCTTAGCGAGGCGCAGATAAGAGAGGGTGCAAAGCGAGCGCGCACACGCATCTTACACGACTTCTCGCGTTTTACTATTCTCACCATCGACCGTTTCTTTCAGCGTATCCTGCGAGCATTCATCAAGGAGCTTAGTCTTGATCTGAACTACAATATCGAGCTGGACACAAATCTTCTTCTTGAGCGTAGTACCGATACGCTTATTGAGAGTATTGCAGAGAATGAGCAACTTAGGAAGTGGTTGTTGGAGTTTGCTCAGGAGCGTCTTGAAGATGGAGAGCGCTGGGATATGCGTAGCGATTTGAAACAATTGGGTGGGGAACTATTCAAGGAGAGTGGAGCTAAGCGCATCGACCTTAAGCTCAACAAACAGGGGTTGCGTGATGTGGTTAAGATGCTTACATCTGAGGGTGAGGAGTGTCGTAAACGAATTATGGAGCTTGGCAACAAGGCACTAAAAACAATGGAGTCCTATGGCGTTTCAGCTGATGAGTTCAAGGGTACAAGTCACAGTTTTGCATTTAGTTTCTATCGTTATGCTGAAGGAGAACTTAAGGAGCCTACAGCCACAATGCTCAAGGCTTCCGAAAATATATCAGAGTGGTATAAGAAGGGTGCTGATGGGCGTGTTGTAACTGCTGCGGAGGTGCTTATGCCACTGCTTAAAGAGATATGCGATTGTTATAACGATGCCATCAAGAGGATAAACACCGCTAATTTAATCAAGGATAACTATCGCAGTTTCGCCTTGCTTGCTGATCTACAGGAGAGAGTTAAGGATATATGTACCAAGGAGAATATTATGGTACTAAGCAAAACCAAGGATATTCTCTCGACATTCATAGACGATAATAATGCACCTTTTATATATGAAAAGGTGGGTAGTCGCTATGACCACTATATGATTGATGAGTTTCAGGATACCTCCGTAAGAGAGTGGCGTAATATGTTGCCGCTACTGAGGGAGGCGCTTGCCTCAAACCCCAATTCGTCGGTATTCATTGTTGGCGATATTAAGCAATCTATCTATCGTTGGCGTGGTGGTGACTGGCGACTGCTCAATAGCGATGCCATGACAGATTTAGGCAAGGAGAATACCGAAATAGAGCATCTTCAGAAGAATTATCGTAGCCTACCAAAGGTTGTTGAATTTAACAATAAGTTGATAGCAAAGGCTGTAGATTTAGACAATTATTATCTTAATCATGCATTGATTAACGCCAAGAAAGATAATAAGATAGAGGAGATAACTTACTCATCTCTTTATGATGTAATGGCTCGTGCCTATTGCGACCACAAGCAGATTGCTGCAAGGTCGGGCGACGAAGAGGGATATGCCGAAGTTATAGCTTATGACTCTACGCTTATCGACTCACCGTTTATTGAGGCTATTGAGTCTGCCATCTCACGAGGCTATCGTTATCGAGATATTCTAATCCTTGTGCGAGGTGGTAGTGATGCTAAGAAGGTTGCGGATGCTCTATTTGCATACAAGGAGGAGAGGTTTACCTCTAAGGGGTTGCCAGGCTTTAATATCCTAACCCCTGGAGCATTGACTTTAGATAGTTGTGACATTGTAGAGTTTATTATTTCGGTTATGCGCCTTGCTATAGAGCCAAAGAGTGATATCGAACGAGGTGTATATAATCGCTATCTTGGGTTGCCTATAGATAGCGAGTTTGATGAGATGAGTATAGAGTGGTTACGACATATTGCCCACTTGTCACCTCTTGAGGCGTTTGAGAGTATCATATCACGCTTCTCATTGCACGAACGCAAAGAGTCGTTGGCCTTCTTGCAAGCTATGCATGAGCAGATTCTTGCATTTAGTTCACAGCGTGTAGTAGATATTCAGTATTACTTAAATTGGTGGGAGGAGCGCGGTCATAGTGAGGCTATTACTGTGGAGATGACCGATGACACTATAGAGATTACCACCATCCATAAGTCAAAGGGACTAGAGCGCGATGTTGTCATTATGCCATACTCCCGCTGGGATATGACACCTCGTGCATCGTTACACCCTATTGTCTGGGCTAAGACCAATAGCAACACAACGATATCTACAATCAATGATTTTCCAGTGGTTTATGGTAGTGCTATGGAGAACTCCAACTTCTCGGACGAGTACTACAAGGAACTTGTTATGAGCCATATTGATGGCATTAACCTCCTCTATGTTGCCGTAACCAGAGCCTCGAAAGAGCTATATATTTACCTGCCTACACGCCTAAATACCAAGAGTAAGGGTGGGGAGAATATAAACACCACTGTTCCGCTAATACTTGAAGCAGCGAAGAGCATCTGTCCAAATCCAGAGTGTGAACAGTTAGATGGCGAGAATGCCATTCTTACATATAGCTTTGGAACACCTACAAAGAGTGAATGTAGAGATAGAGATAGAGATAATTGCACGGGCGGTGATATTTTGCTTGAGACTTACACCTCCCATAAGCCAACCATTAAAGTGCGCTATCCGTCGCATAGATACATCGAGGAGGGCATAACCAATGATAATAAGGCACTAAGCGACGGTATTCGTCTTCACTCACTTTTCGAAGGTGCGATAATAGAGAGTGACCTACGCGACGCTATTAAGCGTCTGGTGCTTGATTGTGTTGTGGATAACAAGCAGGCAGCAATGCTTAATGATAGAGTTAGTGCAATACTTTGCAATGAGAGTGTTGCTGAGTGGTTCTCAGGTGATTGGGACGATGTTAAGTGTGAGGCGGCGATTATCACTAAGAGAGATATTCGTCGTCCCGATAGAGTAATGATCAAGGGGGATAGAGCTGTGGTTGTAGATTACAAGTTCGGCAATAAGAAGCACTATGCATACAATAGACAGATGACCGAATATATGAACCTACTCAAGTCAATGGGTAGATTTAGCCACATTGAGGGCTATGTTTGGTACATATCCCTTGGTGAGATAGATAAAATTGAATAATTTGCAAAATTATGATAAAGTACAAGAAAGCACATCTGAAGAATGGTCTTACGATACTTGTTAACCGTGATAGAGCCTCAAAACTTGCTGCGGTGAACATTTTGTATATGGTTGGAGCACGCAATGAAACTTCTGATAAGACAGGCTTTGCTCACCTCTTTGAGCATTTGATGTTCAGAGGTACGCACAATGTTCCCGATTTTGACATGCCTGTGCAGATGGCGTGTGGAGAGAATAACGCCTTCACGAATAATGACTACACCAACTTCTATATCACTCTACCGAAGGAGAACCTATCTACGGCCCTATGGTTAGAGAGTGATCGCATGCGTAACCTTAATCTAAGCTATGAAGCGTGCGAGACGGAGAAGATGGTTGTTATTGACGAGTTTAAGCAACGATATCTTAACCAGCCTTATGGCGATGAATCTATGTTGCTGAGAGAGCTATGCTACAAGGTCCACCCCTATCGTTGGTCAACTATAGGCATAGCGCCAGAGCATATCGCGCGCGCTACATTGGACGATGTGCATAGCTTCTATAATCTCCACTATCGTCCTTCGCGTGCTATTCTCTCCATCTCGGCTGATATAGATGAGGATGAGATGATACGCCTTGCCACTGAGTATTTCGGCGATATCGAAGATATAGGTGGTAATATAGCTCCTGTACCTGCCGAGCCTGAACAGTTTGAGCCTCGCCGCTTGGAGGTAGAGCGTGATGTGCCAGCCACAGATATAACCATTGCCTTTCATATGGGTGATCGTCTATCGCGCGAGTTCTTCTTGGGCGACCTATGCTCCGATCTTCTTGCAGGTGGTGAGTCATCGCGTCTGGTCAACCACCTTGTCAAAGAGCGAGGGTTGTTCTCGGCTGTAAATGCCTATATTACAGGTAGCTTAGATGCGGGATTATTTATTGTCAAGGGGCGTCTTTTGCCAGATACTACGGAGTATGAGGCAGAGAAGGCATTGTGGGAAGAGCTTGAGCTGATGAAATTTGGCGAGGTATCGGAGTATGAGTTGGAGAAGGTAAAAAATAAGTTCGAGGCCAACATGCTTATGGGCGAGATAAATGTTATGAACAAGGCAATGAACTTAGGCTTCTATGCCATGACAGGGCGTCTTGAGTTAATAAATGAGGAGGCAGATATCTATCGCTCGTTGACTCGTGAGGAGTTGGCAGAGTTCGTCCATAAGATATTTACAAAGAACAACTCATCTACACTTATTTATCGAGCAAAATGATACAGCAACCAGATATAATTATTCCAAGTAGCGTGGAGATGCCACGCACCGAGTGTCGCACTACGAAGAATGGAGTCAAGATATACATACTCAACTCCGATGACTTTGAAGTTGTGCGTTTTAGCTTTATCTTCCGTGCGGGTACATCCATGCAGCATAAGCCATTCACAGCCTCGGCAACTGTAAATATGCTTAGCGAGGGCAGCCACACGAAGTCTGCTCAGGAGATTGCCGAAATGCTCGACTTCTACGGCTCAAACTTCGATGCTAATATCGACCGTGACTACGCATATCTATCCTTCGTGTCACTATCAAAGTTCTTCGATAAAACAGCTGAAGTGGCAAGAGAGATCATACTCTATCCAGCGTTCAATAACAAGGAGTTGCAAATATACTGTTCTAAGCGAAAGCAAGGGCTAACAATCGAGCGACAGAAGATAGAGGTGCAGTCCAGAGAGTTGTTTGGTAAGGCACTATTTGGCGAGGAACACCCCTACGGCAAGGCAAGCTCAGAGGAGGAGTATGACAATGTCAAGCGTGAGGATTTGGCAGCTCTATACAATGAGTTATACACATCGAATAACTGCTTTGTGGTGTGCAGTGGTAGGGTTACAGAGAGTGTGTTAAGCACCATTGAGGATATAGCATCAAAACTTCCGCAGGGCGAAAGTCGCACTATCTCGTTTCCTGAGCCTAAGACAACATACCGCATCTTTAAGGGGGATAACGCAGCCCTACTATCCTCTATTCGTATAGGTCGCCTACTCTTTGAGCGCCGTCACCCCGACTTTGTTGGCATGCAGGTTGTTGCAACGGCATTAGGAGGATACTTTGGCTCGCGTCTTATGCAGAACCTCAGAGAGGAGCATGGTTACACCTATGGTGTTATGGCTGCGATGGTTAACTTCGAGTGTGAAGGTTACCTTGCCATAGCTACGCAAGTTGCTAAGGAGCATCGTGATGATGCTCTTAGGGAGATACACTTCGAAATTGAGCGACTACGCAACGAGCTTATGGATGAGGGAGAGTTGCAGATGGTCAAGAATATGATGATTGGTGAGATACTTCGCATCTTGGATGGTCCATTCGGCATTGCGGATGTAACGATTGAGAATATCATGTGTGGATTTGATAATAGCGCAACGGAGGAGAGTGTTGCAACTATCCTGGCAATAACACCAGAAGAGATACAGCGCTTAGCTCAGAAGTATCTCAAGTCAGAGGATTTAGTGGAGGTGGTTGTAGGATGATAGATAACGAACTTAAACACTATATCGAGGAGCATATCCTCCCGATGTACGATAAGCATGATGCGGCACATCGCAGAGACCATGCCAATATAGTTATTCGTCAGAGTCTAAGGTTGGCTAAGAACTACGATGTCGATATTAACATGGTCTATGCTATCGCTGCCTACCACGACACGGGTATTATCCATGGAAGAGAGCAGCATCATGTTGCATCGAAACATATCATGCTTGCGGATAGTGAGCTATTGAGGTGGTTTACAAGCGAGCAGATAATCATAATGGCTGATGCTGTAGAGGACCACAGAGCCTCTTCGAAGCATGAGCCTCGCACCATATATGGGCGTATAGTCGCCGAGGCCGACAGGGTAATTATTCCAGAGAGCATTATCCGCCGCACCATACAATTTACACTTACAAACCATCCTACACTCGACAAAGAGGAGGGTTATGAACGCCTCATACAACACCTTAAGGAAAAGTATGATTATGGTGGTTACCTAAAGCTTTGGATTAAGGAGTCGGAGAATGCTCAACGCCTCGAGGAGTTACGCCAGATAATAGCAAATAAGGAGCAACTACGCACAATATACGAACGAATATATAGGGAGGAGATAGAGAGATGAGACCATACGCTATAGATGACACCGCCTCGTTGGAGGCCGACATGTTGGGTGAAGTACGCGCGGGCTTCCCCTCGCCAGCCGATGAGGAGCCACGCGAGAAGCTCGACCTTATAAAGCTTCTTGTGCGCCATCCCGCATCTACTTTCTTCTTTCGTATAGGTGGCACATCCATGGTCGAAGCTGATATGGATGAGGGGGATATCATCATCGTCGATCGTAGCATTGAGCCGTATAATGGTTGCTCGGCAGTGTGCTTCATTGATGGTGAGTTTACGGTTAAGAGGGTCGAGATACACAGCGACCACACTATGCTCATTGCTGCCAATCCAAAGTTCATCCCTATACGCATCACCCCCGATAACGAGTTTGCCATCTGGGGTGTTGTTACCTATATAATCAAGCGCGCCTAAAGTAAAGATGTTTGCCCTTGCCGACTGCAACAACTTCTTCGTATCGTGCGAACGAGTCTTTCGTCCAGAGCTTAATGGGCGACCTGTCATTGTGCTGTCGAGCAACGATGGCTGTGCTATTGCTCGCTCCAACGAGGCTAAGGCATTGGGCATAAAGATGGGCGAGCCACTCTTCAAAATCAAAGATATTGTGAAGCGACACAATGTTGCTATCTTCTCGAGCAACATGGCTCTGTATGCCGACTTTTCGAGGCGTATCCGCATGATTCTGCGCGAGTGTGCTCCACATATCGAGGTCTATTCCATTGATGAGGCATTCCTTGATCTACGAGGTATAGATAATACAGATTTCGACAACTTCGCAAAGAGTCTTTCAAAACGATGTAGGCAGTTTACAGGTATCCCCGTATCTGTGGGAGTTGCCCCAACCAAGACGCTTGCCAAGATTGCCGCGGAGTTGTGCAAGCACTATCCAAAGCTATATGGTGGCTGCTATATGCATCGTAAGGAGGATATCGAGAAGGTGCTAAGGAAGACCCCCGTAGAGGATGTTTGGGGCATAGGACGACGCTCTACCCCACGCCTAAAGGCTCGAGGTGTCGTTACTGCCTACGACTTTAGCCAGCTTCCCAGAGAGTGGGTGCAACGCAACTTTGGTATCACAGGTGTTCGCACTTGGCAAGAGCTAAATGGCATCCCCGCCATAGGTTTTGAGGCTGCGGCGAGTTCGAAACAGTCGATATGTAATTCGCGCAGCTTTGCCAAGGAGATATACGATATTAAGGAGCTTTCGGAGCAAGTCGCAAAGTTTGCGGTGATGACCGCCGAGAAGCTACGCATACAGAAGAGCGTATGCCAACGCCTCACTGTCTTTGCCGCGACAAATCGCTTCCACGAGGATGATTTGCAGCAGTATGGGCATATATCGCTACCCTTTGTCGAGCCTACGGATAGTAGCTTGGAGATTGTTCGTGCGGCACGCGAGGCACTCGGTGAGATATTTGTTCGAGGTGTAGGCTACAAGAAAGCGGGAGTTATAGCCTCGGAGATAACACCCCGCGATGGACTGCATATATCGATGTTTGCTGCCGAGCATAACGAGCGACATCGCCGATTGATGGAGGTCATAGACAATATCAATAACACGGTGGGTAGTGATGCTGTGACCTTAGCCTCAGCAGGCAAGGGTGCGCCACTAAATCGTAGCGATTTTCGTTCGCCACGCTACACAACATCGTGGGAAGATATACCAATTATTAAGTAAATAGTTGGATGATGTAAAAAAATATTCTATCTTTGTGTTATCTAAACACAAACTAAAATATTTGAATTATGGGATTTATTCAGGAATTTAAGACCTTTGCACTTAAGGGTAATGTTGTTGATATGGCAGACGGTGTTATCATCGGTGGTGCTTTTGGTAAGATTGTTACCTCGCTTGTTAACGATGTAATCATGCCTCCTCTTGGTATGCTTATCGGTAAGGTTAACTTCACAGACCTCGCTTTGAATCTTGGCACTGAGGCTGAGCCTGTAATGTGGAAGTATGGTGCTTTCCTTCAGCAGGTGTTCGACTTCCTTATCGTTGCTCTCTGTATATTCTTCCTTATCAAGGGCATCAACCGCCTATCTGATATCACAAAGAAGAAGGAGGCTGAGGAGGCTGCAGCAGCTCCAGAACCTGCACCAGCACCAGAACCAGAGCCTACAAAGGAGGAGATTCTTCTTGCAGAGATTCGCGACTTGCTAAAGGAGAAGAAGTAGTAAATTCACCTACTCATACTACGGACTACACAGCAATGTGTGGTCCTTTTTTGTAATTTTTATAAATTTTTAATATTTTTGTATAGAAAAATATGGAATAACAATGAGCAAGACAAGGATAGAGCGCGAGAAGGATGTTGTAGATAAGATGATTAGGCTCTACTGCCGTAAGAGGTTGGGGATGCACGAACTTAACGAGGAGTATCGGGCACTTATGGAGTACTCACACCGCAGACTTGACGGCTGTAAATTTGGCGAGAAGAAGCCAGCCTGTAAACGCTGCCCTATACACTGCTACAAGCCCGAGATGCGCGAGAAGATAAGAGCCATTATGCGCTGGGCAGGACCGCGCATGATTATCTATGACCCTGTGGCAGCGATAAGACACATCTTAAACAAATAACTATGATAAAAGAGATATACTTAGCAGGTGGTTGTTTCTGGGGCACAGAACACTACTTCAAGCAGATACGCGGTGTTATATCAACCGAGGCTGGATATGCAAACGGTAACACCTTAAGCCCTACATACGAGGAGGTATATACAGACACTACGGGCTTTGCCGAGTGCGTTAAGATATGCTACGATAGCGATATTGTAGAGCTACGACTACTATTGGAGATGTTCTTTCGCTCCATCGACCCCACATCGCTCAACCGCCAGGGCAACGATGTAGGCACGCGCTACCGCACAGGCATCTACTACACCACTACAGATGACCTTGCAACCATCGAGGAGGTTTACAACGATATCCAACGCATCATAGGCGAGGAGCTTATGGTTGAGCTTGAACCATTGAGGTCGTTCTACCCCGCCGAGGAGTATCACCAAGACTACTTAGACAAAAACCCTACGGGCTACTGCCACATCCCATTTGAGCTGATGATAATGGCCCGCGAGGCAAACAAGAAGTAAGGTGCGCTCAACACCTTAAATAGTGTTGGATAGGTTGTTTGTTCATGTTCACTTGCAAATGAACATGAACAAAACACCTCGCCCCATCCGCTGAAACATCCACCTAAAATAAATACGGCGATGAACGTAAGTTCACCGCCGATTAATATTAAACGCCAATGGTTATTACTTTGCTGGCTCCCACTTGCAGCGTACAGGTGACACGATTGCACCCTCATCCTTAAGCTGCTTCATTGCCTTATCCACCTCCTTGCGGTCAAGACCGCTAAGCTCTGCTATCTTACCTGCGTTTAGAGGCTCGCCTGCCTCCTTCATAACTGCTAAAACCTTATCTTTCATAAATCTATAATTGTTAATTATTTCTATTTCTGCTGCAAATATCGTAACAAAATTCCACCCAACCAAATATTTTCGAGCGGAAATATTTATAGCGTTATAAGGCTAAACTATACCGAATTATTTGTATCTTTACATCAAATATCTATATTATGAAGAATATAACGCTTGGACTAATCATTTCAGCCGCAACAAAGATGGCTTTAGGCATAGCAATAATTGCTCTTCTGCTATTTCTGCCTGCTGGCACATGGGCATATAGCGGTGCATGGCGATTTGTTGCGTTACTCTTTATACCGATGCTAATCATGGGTATTGCTATGCTCATTCTCTCGCCTGAGCTGCTGAGTCGCAGGCTTCAAACAAAAGAGAAGCGCACCACACAGCAAGGCGTAGTGCGCTACTCGGCTCTGATATTTATTATCGGTTTTGTGGTTGCGGGTCTTGACTTTCGCAACGAATGGTCGGAGCTACCAAGTTGGCTGATATACACTGCTTCGACGCTCTTTATCATAGGTTACGCGCTCTATGGCGAGGTTATGCGCGAGAATATATGGCTCTCGCGTACCATCACGGTAGAGAGCGAACAGGAGGTTATAACAACAGGGTTGTATAGCGTTGTTCGCCACCCAATGTACTCGGCAACCGTGATTATGTTTCTCTCGATACCCTTTATCCTTGGCTCGCTATGGGCAGTAATACCCTTTTTGTGCTATATACCTATAATAGTTATACGCATCCTCGATGAGGAGAAACTACTTCGCAAAGAGCTAAGGGGCTACACAGACTATTGCAACATAGTGCGCTGGAGGCTTGTTCCGTTTATTTGGTAGCAAGGTACTCGCCAACGATACGCGCAGCACAACCTACATACTCCACGCATGGGCGTTTCTTGTAGTACTCTACGGTACGCTCCGAGGGCATAGGTGTCTCGGCACGCTCAACCATAGGCTCCAAGCCAAGTAGTCGGCGGCATACTATATCCCCATTTTCTGCGCGGAACTGCTCGGCAAAGTGTTGTACGAGGGCATAATTCTCCTTGCGCTCCTCCAAGTTCTGAGGGTTGACAGCTGGCTTTATAGCACCCGCAAGGAGGGTCATGCCACTCACCGTACCACACACCTCGCGCATACGACCCATGCCACCACCAAATGGTGCAGTAACCTTTGCCACCTCTTCAACACTCATCTCCATAATATCGTTATATGCCATAGCCACCGCCTGTGCGCAGTTATATCCCGCCTTGAAGTAACCCATAGCGCGCTCCACACGCTCATTTACATCTATCTGAATCATAGTTCCAATAATTTTGTTATTTTTGCACCGCAAAGGTACGAACTATTGCTTAAAACAACAACTATGGAGCTACCAAAACTCAACTACCCCGCTATCCGTCTGCGTGCCAGACGCGCAGCCTCAGGGCGCACCGAAGTGTTTGATGCGGTGCGTGGTCGCTGGCTTGTGCTTACTCCTGAGGAGTGGGTGCGCCGTCATGTGGTTGAGTATATGCTCTCGGAGTGTGGCTTCGAGCCCCAGCAGATTGTCGAGGAGTATCCCGTAAATATAAATGGTATGCCACAGCGCGCAGATATTGTAGCTATGGGCAACGATGCAAAGCCTAAGATTGTTGTTGAGTGCAAAGAGCCGAATGTTCGTATTGACCAGGCTGTACTCGACCAGGTTGTGCGCTATAACTCGGTGCTTGGATGTAGGTATATCGTCCTCACAAATGGTCTATCAACATACTGCTATGGCATTACACAGGAGGGCGCATATGAGCCTTTAAACACTTTCCCAAGAAACCAATAGTCGTGATAAGAATAAAATAGCGCATTATAGGTCACTTTTTCTCCATCTTTTCTTGTTATCTTCGTAGAAGTTTGTAACTTTGTCGCATCATTCTAATAAAGGATATGAAAGTAGTAAACACCGTAGCTGCACTTAATGCAGCCTTGGCCGATTGTCCTAAGGAGGGCATAGGTTTCGTACCTACAATGGGTGCATTACATTCTGGTCACCGTTCTTTGGTTGAGCGTGCCCGCAAGGAGAACGACACCGTTGTAGTTAGCGTCTTTGTCAACCCAACACAGTTTAACGATAAGAACGACCTTCGTAACTATCCTCGCACTCCAGAGGCTGATTGCGCTCTCTTGGAAGCAGCAGGTGCAGACATCGTCTTTATGCCATCTGTTGAGGATATCTACCCTGAGCCAGATACACGAGTATTTGACTTCGGCATGGTGGATAAGGTTATGGAGGGTGCAACACGCCCAGGTCACTTTAATGGCGTAGCACAGGTCGTAAGCCGTCTATTTGCGTTGGTCAACCCTCGCCGTGCATACTTCGGTGAGAAGGACTTCCAGCAGATTGCCGTTATCAAGGCTATGGTCGAGCAGCTCAACATCGACATTGATATTGTTGAGTGCGCTATCGTACGCGGCGAGGATGGTCTTGCGCTATCATCACGCAACGAGCTTCTGACACCTGAACATCGTGCTGCAGCGCCACACATCTACGCAACTATCAAGCAGTGTGCCGAGAAGATGAACTCTATGAGCCCAGCAGAGCTTACCGAGTGGGTTGTTGCAACTATCGACTCTAACCCGCTACTCAAGACAATATACTTCGAGGCTGTGGATGCTCGCACCATGCAGAAGGTAAACAACTGGAGCGATGCTGAGCGTATTCAGGGATGCTGCGCTATTCAGGCTGGCGAGATTCGTCTTATCGACAATATCAAGATTAAGTAATTAAGAAGCTACCCAAACTATGTTTATCGAGAGAATGAAATCAAAGATTCACCGTGTGCGTGTTACCGAGGCGAATCTAAACTATGTAGGTAGCATCACCATCGATGAGGATTTGATGGATGCTGCAGGTCTTATTGAGGGCGAGAAGGTTCAGATTGTAAACAATAATAATGGCGAGCGCATCGAGACCTATGTTATCAAAGGCGAGCGTGGTAGTGGTTGTATCTGCCTCAATGGCGCTGCAGCACGCAAGACCGCTGTTGGCGACATAGTTATCATCATGGGTTACGGCTTTATGGACTTCGAGGAGGCTAAGACCTTCCAGCCTAAGGTTGTCTTTCCTGACGAGCGTACAAACCGCCTACTATAACCTGAGAATGAATAAAAAGTGTATTTTGTCGTTACGCTTGCCCTCAAAATGCTCATTTACGCTCAGTAAACTCCGCTTTTTCGGGCTTCGCAAGCCTAAAACTACATCTTTTTATTCACTCTCTTAAGTCTTAGGGCTGACTATCTTACTTTTTAGTCAGCCCCTTTTGTAAGCTACACACTATGGCAGAAGAGCTTAAAATTGCATCTGGAACAAAGGAGGAAAAATACACACTACTCTACAAGCAGATTACAGAGGTAGTAAAGTATGAGAGTGACAGCATCGCTCTTATGGCAAATATCTCCGCTATGATACACCAGACTTTTGGATTTTGGTGGACGGGCTTCTATCGTGTTATTGGCAATGAGTTGGTTCTCGCACCATTCCAGGGACCTATGGCATGCACACGCATAGCCTATGGCAAGGGTGTATGTGGCACGGCATGGCAGAGGGGCGAGAGCATCGTTGTTGAGGATGTAGAGCAGTTCCCAGGACATATAGCATGCAGCTCACTATCGCGAAGCGAGATTGTTGTACCTGTAAAAAACAAAGACAACGACATTGTCGCTGTCCTTGATATTGATAGTGAGCATCTTGCCACCTTCGATGAGGTTGATAGGCTCTATCTTGAGAAGATTACCCTACTGCTTAGTCGCACTCTCTAACTACTTAGACTCAGGCTTATCCTCGCGGCGTCTATCGTTCTTGCGCATATGCTTACGAATAGTCTGTGCGAGGTTCTGAGGCTCTACGCCACGCTTGATTGTTGAGTCGTGTGCTACCGATATACGACCTGTCTCCTCAGACACCGCAATGATGATTGCATCCGACACCTCACTCATGCCGAGGGCTGCACGATGACGCATACCGTATGACTTAGGCACCTCCTGCTGTGTGGATGGCAATACACACTTTGCTGCAACTACTCTATCGCCACTGATGACCACTCCACCATCGTGCA
>JAZRRF010000044.1:0-11629 GCA_045650465.1 Alistipes sp. | reverse complement strand
GAGTTGATGGTAAGCTCGTTGCATCGCTTGGTGCAGGTCAGGGCGTTGAGGTTCAGGCCGAGAAAATAGAGATCTACGGCACTGCTGATCCTGAGACATACCCACTCCAGAAGAAGGGTCACTCTTTGGAGTTCTTGCGTGTTATCGCATATCTCCGTCCTCGCACAAACACCTTTGGTGCTGTGTTGCGGATCCGCCACGCTATGGCGTTCGCTATCCACAAGTACTTGAACGATAAGGGCTTCTACTACCTCCATACTCCACTTATCACAGCATCAGACTGCGAGGGTGCAGGTGCAATGTTCAATGTATCGACACTCGATATGCAGAACCCACCACGCTTGGAGGATGGCTCTGTTGACTACTCTCAGGACTTCTTTGGCAAGCCATGTAGCTTGACCGTGTCTGGTCAGTTGGAGGGTGAGCTTGGTGCGTTGGCTTTGGGTCAGATCTATACCTTCGGTCCTACATTCCGTGCTGAGAACTCTAACACTCCACGCCACTTGGCAGAGTTCTGGATGATTGAGCCAGAGATGGCTTTCTATGAGTTGCAGGACGATATGGATCTCGCTGAGGACTTCTTGAAGTATCTTATCCGCTACGCCTTGGAGAACTGCCGTGAGGATCTTGAATTTATGAACCAGATGTGGGATAAGGGTCTTTTGGAGCGTTTGCAGTTCGTTCTCGACAACGACTTCGTACGCCTCGACTATACAGACGGTATCGAGATTCTTAAGAACTCTGGCAAGAAGTTCGAGTTCCCATGCGACTGGGGTTGCGACCTACAGTCTGAGCATGAGCGTTACCTCGTTGAGGAGCACTTCAAGCGTCCTGTAATCCTTATTAACTACCCTAAGGAGATTAAGGCGTTCTACATGAAGCAGAACGAGGATGGCAAGACAGTACGCGCTATGGATGTATTGTTCCCACAGATTGGTGAAATTATCGGTGGTTCGGAGCGTGAGGCAGACTTTGGCAAGCTTTGTGCAAGAGTAGATGAGTTGGGCATGAGCCGCAAGGAGCTTTGGTGGTACCTCGACACTCGTCGTTGGGGTTCGGCACCACACTCTGGTTTCGGTCTTGGCTTCGAGCGTCTGCTACTCTTTGTTACAGGTATGGCAAACATCCGCGATGTTATCCCATTCCCACGAACACCAAAGAACGCAGAGTTCTAAGCATAACGCCTGATAAACGGCCGACCACAAGGTCGTCCGTTTATTTTTTAACTGAAAACGGAAAGGGGAAAACAAGCTAAGGTGATTAAGGGCGATTAAGGGATATTAAAGGATATTAAGGGAGGATCGATTAAACCCTTAAAAACCATTAATAACCTTTAATACCCATTAAAAACCTTTATAACAACCTTTCACTTTTAATAGGTATGGCACACAGACTTCAACAGACCATTTCGTTACAGACGAAGATATCTCCGCAGCAAATCCAGATGATTAAGCTTCTGGAGCTCCCCACCATGCAGCTCGAGGAGCGCATAAAGCGCGAGATTGAGGAGAATATCGTGTTGGAGGAGGATGTAGAGAAGCAGAGCGAGGAGGAGGGTGTGCCTGAGAAGATCTCTGTTGAGGAGTATGTAGGTAAGGAGGATGACACGCCAACCTATAAGATGCGTGCCAATAACTTCTCGCGTGACGATAAGCAACGCCCTGTCTATATCACCGAGGGTCGCTCCTTGGGTGAGTCCCTCGTGGATCAGCTACGCTTCCGCTCGCTTAGCGAGGAGGATATGATTATCGCCGTATATATCGTGGGCAGCATAGATGATGACGGCTACCTGCGCCGCGATATGGCATCGCTGTCGGATGACCTTGCCTTTACCCGTGGCATGGATGTCTCGGTTGAGGAGCTTGAGCGAATCCTCGCCATTGTACAGGAGCTTGAGCCAGCAGGCATCGGTGCGCGCACACTGAAGGAGGGACTACTTCTGCAAATGGAGCGTCAGATGCTCGATGCACCATATAAACGCCTTGCCTATAAGATTATATCTCAACATTTTGAGTCATTCGCAAAGAAGCACTATGAGAAGCTTATGCAGCGCCTTGGTATCTCGGCAGAGGAGTTCAGAGAGGCTATAGATTATATACGCACGCTCTCACCTAAACCGGGTAATCAGTATAGCGATGGAGGTATCGATGCAACGCCATATATTACGCCCGACTTCCTGCTTGATAATACGGACGGTAAGATGCTCCTTATGCTCAACTCTGCGGGCATCCCCGAGGTGAAAATCTCGCGTCGCTATAAGGATATGATGCGCGATATGGTCGCCCCCGATGGTACGGTTAAGGCAGAGGATAGAGATGCTGTGCAGTTTGTTAAGTCGAAGATAGACTCGGCAAAATGGTTTATCTCGGCAATCAAGCAACGCCATGATACCCTTATGCGCACCATGCAAACTATCCTCGACTTCCAGCGCGACTACTTCGTTGATGGCGATAAGAGCAAGCTTAAACCGATGATTTTGAAGGATATAGCCGACCGCACCGACCTCGATGTATCGACCATATCGCGTGTGGTGAATAGCAAGTATATACAGACATCGTTTGGCATCATACTGCTTAAATCCTTGTTCTCGGAGAGCATGCAAACAACCTCAGGCGAAGAGGTGTCGAGCCATGAGATTAAGACCATACTCCAGGAGTGTATAGATGGTGAGGATAAACGCCACCCCCTTACGGACGAAAACCTTATGGATATCCTCAACGACAAAGGCTATAAAATAGCCCGCCGCACCGTCGCCAAATACCGCGAGATGCTCGACATCCCCGTCGCCCGCATGCGCAAGCAGATTTAGACCGATTACAATAATTAGTAATTAGTAGAGAGTAATTAGTAATGGTTGTGATGTAACCTATCGATTTTTGCAAATTATCTGTATCTTTGACACATCAAACACACTAAATCGAGAGAGCCACCTGCGCTGAGCTGGGTTGTGATTTGCTTTTAAATTTGTATCTTTGACATATCAAACACACTGCCGAGACTGACCAATCGCAAGGGGCGTAAGTTGTGATTTGCTTTTAAATTTGTATCTTTGACATATCAAACACACTTTTTTGCCAACTCTTTATCTGTTTGCTCTGGTTGTGATTTGCTTTTAAATTTGTATCTTTGACATATCAAACACACTGCCGAAAACCGACAGAGTAGGCAAAAATTTGTTGTGATTTGCTTTTAAATTTGTATCTTTGACATATCAAACACACTATACAAGTGGCGCACCAGAACAGACACTAGTTGTGATTTGCTTTTAAATTTGTATCTTTGACATATCAAACACACTACACTTTATTTTGCGGGTGCATAGGTATTCGTTGTGATTTGCTTTTAAATTTGTATCTTTGACATATCAAACACACTACAATCCGTGTAATATATTGGATTGCAAGAGTTTACAAGGATAATTAGAAATTAAAAATCACGGTGTTTGATTTGGGGATTTATGGGATATTCTCGTAAATCCCTTTTCTATTTAGAAGAGTTCCAGTTGCTGTGTAGGGGTTTCCTGCTTTATGCGCTGGCAACCTCTGAATAGCTCCATCTGTCCAAACTGTTTATCCGTAACAGTCAAAATGCCAATATAGCCATCTTTGGGTAGCCACCCTTTGACTCTTTTTATATGGACATCAGCATTTTCTCGACTTGGGCAGTGGCGCAGATATATAGAGAATTGAAACATAGTGAATCCATCTTGCAAGAGGTGTTTGCGAAATTCAGCATACTTCTTGCGGTCACTCTTTGTCTCGGTAGGTAGGTCGAAAAAGACAAAAATCCACATTATCTGGTATTCACTAAAGCGTTCAATCATTCCATTGTTGGGTATGCAATTTTTCGTAGTTCGCCACTGTAGCACTTATATAGTGAGGCTGTAGTTTGGCTAACACCCACCATTAGTGGGCTACGGCGACCATTGATAACAACATCAATTACGGGGATTGAGAGTAGTTTACTCTTAATATTTGTTGTGAGTTCGGATATCGCTTCGCCACTATCTACGATCTCTGCAACTAATTTATCGACATAGGGGCGATATGGCTCCATGATATCATCAGCCAGACAATATGCATTATATCTGTTGTGGTGATGTATGCCCAATGTTGGTAGTAACCCACTGCCAACCAACGAGCGTGCTACAATAGCACGCAATATGGCATAACCATAGTTTAGAAGATTGTTGGGTGCAATGCCCTCCCTATATCTATTAAACCCCTCGATATTACCGAATAGACTCTGCCAATAGAAAGCTGCAGCACGCGCCTCAAGGTTGTCGCTATCGCCACTCTTAACCTGTTTTGCCCAAGCCTCCATATTGCCACAATCCATTCCTCGTTGTTGATAGAGTACGGCAGACTGGTTAAGAATTTTTGCCTGTATTGTCTGTTGCCACAACTGTTTTTTCAGAGGAAGCGATGCCTCTATCTGATGACGAAATCGCTCCGACTGGGTGGTGTTGCCCGTAAGGGGCAACATCAATCCAATCGGCATACGGTGGTCATCACAAGTAATTATAGAAACATTGTTGTCGAGCAATGCACCTAATGCCCCGTGTGTTATGGTTATCTGCTTGTTATCAAGCACCACCACACCGATATCCTCTATGGGGATGCTCTTTACAGCTCCACTCTTGAATGACTCTGGCAACGAGCTACTCTTCTCTACCTCAGGTAGGCGAATCTCAAGTTGTGAGAGCTTTACAGATATATAGGCAGGATTGCCGAAATACAATGTTCGCTTTATCATATCTCTGATATTTTACCTGTTATACTGATATGTACCTTATGAGGGTTGTGTCTTTCAATAGCACCTAAACTCTTAACGCGAATTAGTTTGCCCATTTGTGTAGATAGAGCACTGTTTCGTTCTCCGTTGTATTTATCGTCAACTGTTGTTTCCAAGTGATGTCTAAAAAAGTAGTCGCATTTGGAAATGCTTTGCACTCTATACAAATATTTGCTAAGCATAGCGTAGTCATTATTACGCATAGCCTCCTGATACAGCTCCTCGTTCATGCCAAGGATAAACATCTCGTTCTGTTGCATAGAGAACTTAAACTGCCATGTAGCAGACTTGGGTAGTTGTTCAAGGAATGACTCTGGCATCTTATCTGTCATATTGTTCCAAACCTCTGCAGGGTTGGTGATGATTGTAGGAATACCATACTTCTTGCGTTCTACAGCGTGCCAGAAGGTAACGATATGCTCCTGCATCTTGCCCTTTTCGTCTTCATATATAGCCACATGATGGTTATTGCCCGGCTTAACAAATGCCTCAGCCTCGCCTTTATCGTTGTAGCGCAATGGTACGGTAGCACTTAGGCCTGTATAGCAACGCACGCTCTTAATCTCGCGACCCTGATGGTCGAGTACAGGCTCGGCAAAAGCCTTGTCTGCCTTGCCTCCAAATTGCTCTAAGCGTTCGCGCAAAATCTCGCGGATGCGCTTATCTACAACATAGTCAACATCCTTGAGAGTGATGGCTCCCACCTTATATTTAATAACATACTCCTGCTTGCCACTCTCGCTATTGCGAATGCGACCGTAGATACTCTCCTCGCTCAAAGCACCGCGAGGGATGATAATGTCGCGCTGTACGCAGATGCGCTTGCCGCCCTTGCGGATGTATCGCTTGCCGATGCTTGCAGCTCGCTTACCACCCTTGAATGATACGGCAATACCAGCAATCGCACGCTCGACATCTGCCGTGGCGAAGTGTGGTTGTTGCTGTATGTATCGCTCAAGGCGCGTAAGGCGTTGCTTGGTCTCTGCACTCTGCTCCTCATGGTCTATAGACTTGAAGGATATATCTTTCAAGGAGTTGAGGTTGTTGATGCGCTGTATGTATCCCTGCTTGGTGCAAGCTATGGTGAGTGCATCGACAGCGTGGTGGCGGTGATCCATGCGCTTTGACCAATCTTTGATTCGTTCAACCTCCACCTTACTACCGTTGATATCGCGCTCAACCATCTCGGTAAGACCTGCGGCGCGATAACGCTCAAAATTAAGCGTGTGTAGGACCTCATCCCAACCCCATATATGGCGGATAAAGTCTGTGATGCTGCCACTTGTCGCATAAACATTGCGACATACACTCTGTA
This sequence comes from Alistipes sp., assembly GCA_045650465.1. Taxonomy (GTDB): domain Bacteria; phylum Bacteroidota; class Bacteroidia; order Bacteroidales; family Rikenellaceae; genus Alistipes. The sequence continues at coordinate 5,520 of JAZRRF010000044.1, read as the reverse complement.
ACATATCCTTTGCCTTCTTGGCGATATATTGACTCTCGCGCAACTGGCGTTCGATGAAGTCCGCAGGTATATCCTTAGTTGCCATTAGCAACTTATTGCGTTTGCTATGAGATATACCTATAGGAATTGGGAGTTTAGTGTTGTATTTTTCGGCTAAGTTGTTGACCCTATCAATATAAGCTTTCAACTCTCCCTCGCCTTTGCTCTGCATATAGTCGTATGCAGTACGATTGTTCTTCTCCTTGTTGCACGCGCGACACGCGCAGACTTTATTCGAGAAGCTATCATCAAATATCACTGATCGAGGAATAATATGCTCTACCTCTACACCAAAACCCAACAAGAACTCTTTAACATCTACTGTTTTGCCACAATATACGCATATATGTTCAGATTCCTCCCACATCTTGAATTTCTGGATGCGTGAGCGTGTGGCTACGAGACCGTAATCCTCTTGTATGCGCTTCGCAATAGTCTCATTTACCCTCTGATTTCTGCTAATATCTTTTGTTGCAGATTCGCGTTCCTCGCGACTCTGTTTCAGCTCGCGTGCCAACTCAACGCGTATCTCATCAAAACGACCATACTCATCCATAAGGGCGTTGACAAGATTGACAAGTTGGTTGAGAATCTTCTCCACAACAGGCTGTCGCAACTCACCCTTTTGAATAGGTAGTAGGCGCTCAGCAAGCTCTCTTGCTTCGTTCTGTTCCTTGGTAAGAGTAGTGTCATTATACCCTGCAGCAACCTTAGCATCGTGGTATTGCATACCCTCTTGAAGGTATGGTAAAATCTTACGAATGGCGCGCGAGGATTTATTGCTGTAACCCGCTTTGACAAAATCAATTTGACATAATGCCTCAACAACAGCCTCATCATCAATGCCGAACTTGATATTCAATGTTTTGCGCAGCTCCTCAATATCCGATATGGAGTAGAGAGTGTGCCATAACCGATATAGTGGCTCATGCTCAAATGAAGTATCAATAACTCTGGTAATTTCTCCAGTATCGGTATTGACCTTTGTGCCATCAACCGTTGTGAGGTTAAAGCGTAACAAATCGTTTGCCTTAGAATAATTGCCAAGGGCGTTGCGTATGGCACAATATGTAGTGTCACCTTGGAGTCCATTGCCCACAGCCTTGCCAAAGAACCACTCTTTAGACTTGATGCCAAGTATGGCTTTTAGGTCGTTTGTCTTTAACTTCTCATGGGTAGTCATAAAGGCGTATATCGCCTGCTTCTGCTCAGTGGTAATATGTAGTGTATCGTTGGTCTTGTTATGTATGTTGAGGTTGTTGATGCTCTCCCATATTTTGCACGCCTGAAATAGCGGTGAACTGCGAGGAGCAACCTTTGGACCCTGATTGCGTACACGACCACTGCTCTTGTCTATGACATCGCATCTCTCAAGTTCGCATCTACCTACAAGGTGTTTACACGACTTTAGTGGACGCTGATGAAAGATTATATAATCGCGTATGTATGCTATGCACTCAGTGGTTAATATCTCGGGGTGAAATTCTCTCTGACATGCCATTATAGCATCGTATTCTTCAATGTAGGCAATGCGTGGGTAGGTGCGCTCCTTGCAACGGAAAGCGTCATCAGTGCATAACGCATTGTACATAAACTGACCTACGGTGATGCCCTGCTCCTTAATCTCGCGATAGCGGTCAACAACTTGCTGAACATATGCGCCAAGTTTCTTATCGCCAAAATCAGACTTAGCGGTGCGATATCCTCGCTTTTGGTTGATGTGACATAGTACACGACCAAGCTCCGCAAGTGATATATGCTCGTTAACGGCCTTAGAGCGTAAGCTCCACAACTCCAATTTGCTGAGATTTAGCGGTTTGCCGTCGTATATACACCTGCGCTTTAACTCCTCTAACAGGATTGAGCGACGCAACTGATAGCGGTCAAAGCCTTTGCGTTGGGAGCGCTTAGCTGTTCTATCAGCATTCTTAGTTAATGCCTGACCCTTAGAGAACTGATTACTCTCATCAACAGTAAGAGGTATAATTCGACTGCCTATACCAAGAATCTTATCTCTCTCTTGAGTATGTGTATCGGTTGTCTGTTCTGTTGTGTTCTCCTCGATAACTGCCCATCCTATACTTGTGGAACCTAAATCAAGACCAAGTACGCGTTTCATATGGTGACAAATTTAAAAGATTTCTACAAATTTACTAAATAGTTTGGATTGTTCCTAATTTTAAGCTATATTTGCGGTACAAATTTAAAAGCAAATCACAATAAGGATTATTCCGTTGTGAAAACATTCAAGGCGGGGCAACTCGTCTTTTTTTGTTGTTGGAGAGGGAGTTTTTAGTGAGTGTGAGGTGGATTATTGGGTGATAATGAATTTTTCTTGCCAAATATTTTGGATATTGAAAAAATGTTTTTACCTTTGCACTCTGTTAGGGGAAACCCTAATAGTGTAAATAGCTTTTCATATTGGTCTGATGGGCGAGTGGCTTAACCAACGGTCTGCAAAACCGTCTACAGCGGTTCGAATGCGCTTCAGACCTCTAAAATCTCTTCTACACAGCAGTGTGGAGGGGATTTACTTTTTTTTTTACGCCTAAATTTACGCCTAATGTGGCACGCATTTCAGACCTCAAAAATAGGCAATGACTCGCTAATCTCTCCTAGCGTTGTCCCATATTGCGCAAGTCCATTGGTAACCGCTTGTTCAATCTGCTGTGGCAGGTTGTTATGTGGTATAGTTACAGGTTTTACATTGGCAATCTCCGTTTTGATTGTCTTCAAAATTGAGCTTTTAAGCTCCTCATACATCTCGTATGACATCATTTTGTTCTCGTTCATAATGTTAAAGTTTTAATGTTGATTTTTTAGGCTTACTATTTCTAAGTCTTCGTTTATGCTCCTCTGTAGCAACAGCCATAGCTTCGGCAACTTGGTTAAGCAGTGCCGTAACTCGTGCAAGATGCTCTTCTGGCGACTCGCCTGCTCGGCGTTGGAGCTGCGCTGCCGACAACTTTATGGGTGAATCCATAGGCGGAAACAGGATAGCTCCATACGCTCCCATATTGGCACCCTCCGATACATTCGGGTTATTATCTCCAAACAAGTCCGAAAAGACCGTACGATAGTTGTTGGCTGCCATCATCACACTTTTGCCGAGCGATAGTTGTTGTGTCGTTCGTCGCTCAACTTGGGCGAAGTGGCGATTTAGCTTGGAGTAGCTAAAAGCCTTATCGACCTTGGAGCCGCTGAAAGTATAGCCATTCTTTGTGAACTTCACGCCCTCAATAGTTGATGTCGAGCCTTTATGCTTGAACTCGGTATAGATACCCTGTTTGCGTAGCGCAGTTGTTATGTCATTCCAGTTATGACAGCTCGGAAGAGAATCACGAATAGCATCATAAATCTCATACTTCGTTTTGTCTGGCTCTCGCAGTCTATGGCGTTTTACCCTCTCCTTATTCGGAGCAATGTAAAGACCATATTTCTCTGATAGTTCCCTGCATATTTTGGCATTTCTCACTCGCTCGTTTTTGTCAGATATACGCCTACCATCATTATCTATACGATTGATTACAAGGTGCAGGTGCGGATGCTCTCTATCGTGGTGGCGAACAATAAGCACTTGCGTATTTCCGTAACCCATTAGATTGAGATATTCATAAGCAATCTGCAACATCATTTTATTCGTCAAACGCTTCTTGTTGTAAGCTGAGAAGTCGAGTGATATATGGACCACAGGTTTGGCAATCGGGTTTAGCGTGGCTTGTGTGCGAAAGCTCTCAACAATATGGTCGATGCTGTCATTTCTGAGTCCTCTGCCACCGAGTGGCTCGGCATCGGGTTTCTGCATAACATAGTTGACCACACCTCGAAAGTCGGCACCTTGCACAATCTTACCTATCATCTTTAATGCGGCTTATCAGGTTGTCTATTTCGCTTGCCAAATAGTGGTACTCCGACCGCACTTTTACATAACCAACAGTATTCGCTTTACGAGAAATCTGGTTAAGATTATTCGCCATTCCTGTCAGTTGATGGATGTGGTGCAGATGCTGCGAGCGCAACCGTTCTCGCACTACCGAGGCAGCTACAGAACTTCGTAGATACTCGCTTAATGTTATGCCTGCTCGGCGAGCCTTCTCCTTCAACGAGAAGTACTCCTCTGTGGCGAAACGCACCGTAATTTTATACTTGCGTCTTTCGGTTGCCGTCTTTGGTGGACGACCGTCATTATTTCGATTTTTTATTGTCTTCATAACAGTTTATTTTTAGGTTAGACCATCGGGATTTTATCGGTTTCTGTCCGACAGAAACACAAACTTGCTCCCCTACATCTTAAATCCTCGTTTCTGTTTCGCCACAACCCATTTTCGTGGTTGTTGTGAGCGTAGATAATCATTCAAATCCTTATGCCTACAATAGAAATCCGACTGATTTATGACCTCAATTCGAGGGCATAAACGCTCTATATAGGAGAGTGCGTTGCGCCCTGCATCATCGTTATCCAAGAAGGTGTAAATGCTACGATGACGAGCAAGAAACGGCACCGCTTTTTGAACATTTGCGACCGAGTTTAGCACTGCAATATTGCAGGTCGGTGAGTCGTTACGCTTGATGGTTAGGTAGGATAGAAAGTCTATAAAGCCCTCAAAGACGAATGCTTTATCGTTACCGTTGTTAATCGTTGTAATCTGCTTTGGTGTGCTGCACCCTTTGAATCTCTCAGAGCGTAATTCCCAACCGCCATAGTTGTTGCGAAAGCCAATGGCGAAGTAGTTGCGCCCACCGACCGAGTAATGTACCTCTCGGCAAAATTTCTTGGCAATAGAGGCGTCAATGGCGCGGCTGTCGAGATAGTTCACAAGTGCTGGGTGGCATAACGGATAGTCGCCTAATACTTGCAACCTATTCGGCAAAGTGTATAAAGTTTGCGAAGTAACAAGGGTTGAAGTCGAAATATTGTCGTTTCGCAATCTCTCCACTGCCTGCTGAAAGTTGCACTTCTCGATCTCCATCACAGAGCCACCACGACCTGTGCCGAAGTCGTACCATAGGTTCTGCGTATAGTCCACCTTGAAACTCGCATCTTGTTCCTTACGAAGCGGTGACATATAGAATCCATAACGAGTATTCTCCCGCTTGGGCACGACACCTCGCTGTGCCAAAAAGTTACGAATTGGGATAAGTTTGATATCTTGAATTGTTCTCATAACTTCATAGTATTACTATGAAAGAAGAATATATTTCTCTTTCACTGATTATCTTTTTATGGGGATGATTTGATTGAGGACCGCCTCTACATCGCTCTCGCGGAAGAGTACACGCCCACCAATTTTATGGGCGCATATTTTACCACGATTAACCCAGTCGGTGAGCGTGATGAGCGATATGCGCAGTCGCCGAGCAGTCTCCTGACGAGTGAGATATTTTGTGTCTGATTTGTGGCGCAGAGGTCGCAGCTGCTGCAACTCGTCGCGCAGGGACTCTCGTATCATTTCCGAGAGCTGGTCGGCGGTCAAGCCGTTG
>JAZRRF010000043.1:0-10639 GCA_045650465.1 Alistipes sp. | reverse complement strand
TTACCATTTAGAGCACAAAGATTCCCTGATGGTAGAGTTTCTGATTGGTATCGCTCGCAATTTGTGGAAGTGCATAGCGTTAAGCCTAGCGGCAAAGGTGGAAAGTACGGGGATGCATATGGTTTCTACTATCGAAATGGCGAGAGAGCTGACGCATGGGAAAACGACCCAGAAGGTAGCTGGTGTAAAATTGACGATACGCAACCACAGGGTATCCCTTGTGGGGCGTGCGGCTCGTGGGTTTTATTGGATATTTTGGGTGAACAAACTGATAAGCCTACCAAAATATATGCACTTGATGACACCCTTGAATTTGGTAAACATAAGGGCAAAACTCTTCGAGAGGTTATTAAAGAGGACTGGAGCTGGGTCGAATGGGCTATAGATCAATCTGAACATTTCTTCTGTGACATTGATGATGTAATGAAAGAACGAGAGGCGACAATCAAAGTTCTCTCAGTTGATGATGTATTAACCTTCGGCAAGTATAAAGGCAAAACATTACGGGAGATACATTCCGAAAACCCTAATTACCTAATATGGGTTAGCCAAAATACAAATGATTTCGTCATAGATTTTAACAGTCTTAATGAATAGCCCTTTCTATCTATGATCGACCACCTACTACAACCATTGGTGTGTGAGCGTTTCCTGACGGAGGCGCGGTATCGGGAGGGGCATGTGCGAGTGGTAAATGCATTACCCGAAACGCGTGTCGTGGGGCTTCATTCGCCCGAAATAAAGCAAGTTGCAAAGCAACTCGCACGCGAGGGTGGAGAGGTCGTTATGCCCGATGGAACGCGTCTAATTTGCGTCAACGGTGCCGAGGTAATTCGTGCGTTTGAGGCGGTGGCGAGCGAGAGCCTTTGTTACGAGGAGACCGTAATATGGGGTTATCTCATCAACCTCGAAAAGTGTTCGCTCGATGAGCGTTTGGCTATGCTCGGTCGCTATGTTCCTGTGCTGGATAATTGGGCGGTGTGCGACTCCTATTGCGCTCACGCAAAGTGGATGGCGCGTGCCGATAAGGCGACTCTGTGGGCGTTTTTGGAGCGTTGGTTTTGCTCCGAGCGTGAGTTTGAGGTGCGCTTCGCGGTGGTTGTAGCGATGTGCTATTTCCTCAACGATGAGTGGCTTGACAAGGTTTTTGAGCGCATCAACTCTCTCGATTTCGGGCGCATAAAGTCAAAGTATAAAACCGTCAAAGGCAAACCGAAAGTGGCGCAACAAGGCACTGTACAGGGTGCGGAGCCGTACTATGTGCGGATGGGTGTTGCGTGGCTATTGGCGACTGCGCTGGCGAAGTTTCCTGATGCAACGAGGGCGTTTGTCCGCTCGTCAAACTTGCCCGAAGATGTGGTAAAACTCTATATCCGCAAGGCCCGCGAGTCGTTCCGCACACGCAATGCAGTGGCACTCTGATAATAACACCTATGGAAATAAAGAATACAGCAAAGTTCAAAGCCTCACTACGAAGTGACCACCCCTTGTTTGAGCGATTGAGAAGCGATGCGCCTGAATGGTGGTGCAAGGCGTTGCAATTTGAGGATGCCTACATTGATATTCGCAAGGACAACACAATAAACATCTATTACGAGGGTGCGTCGTTGGCGAAGATTGAGTCGATAAAAGGTTCTATCGGTGCTACTTGTCATCCGAAATATTTACACGGTGATAATGCGCAGGTATATTACAAGAAGGGCATAGCGATATATCAGCCTTGCGAGGAGGAGCTAATGAGGTTGGGAACTGAGGAGTGTTGCTTACTAAGAAATGCTCAGATGTTCTACTCCGACAAAGAGGGTAAAGAGGTTGGAGATGCAGAGCAAAAGTCGGAGAAAAAGTTGCAAGGCGAGATAGTATGCCGAGCGAAAACGCTCTATATCGACTCCGAATTTGCACACCAATACGAGGTGGGCAGTCGCCACACTATCCGCATCGATTTAGTGAGGGTTATGGGTAATAAAATTCAGTTTGTTGAGTTGAAACGCATACAAGACAACAGGTTGCTTCACGAAGAAGGTAGCGAGGTTATGCCCGAGATTATCACTCAAATAGAGGAGTATCACAACTTCCTAAAAGACAACGAGAAAGCTATTCTTGAATACTATAAAACTTTGATAGCGATTAAGCGCAGTTTGGGTTTGCCTACAACCGCGGCTGATATAGATACGCTGGAAATCGACACCAATCCATACTTGGAGATTCACAACCTATACACACACCTAAACCCTCAGCGAGAGGCAAGAATAGCAAAGATAAAAGCGATGCTTGACAAGCACAATGTAAAGTACGAGATTCTATGACCCTAACCATCCATAGAGGTACCCACGAGATTGGCGGTAGTTGTGTCGAAATCCGCACCGATAAGGCGAAGATTTTGATAGACCTCGGTATGCCCCTCGACTACGACAAGCATACCACAGAGGAGCAGACAGAGATACGGCACAATGCCGAGGAGTGGTGCAAGGGCGTAGATGCCTTATTTTTGAGCCACGCCCATGCCGACCATTATGGTTTTCTCGATTTACTGACCCAAGATACGCCTATTTACGCCACCGAGGAGACTTTTGTGATGCTTGCCCTCGATGGCATTCTCGGTGATGACCCAACGGAACACCTCAAAAAGCGCCCACTAACGAGCGGGCAATCGTGTGAGGTGGCGGACATAAAGGTTACAGCCTACACCGTTGACCATTCGGCTTATGGAGCGTGCGCATTCCTTATTGAGTGCGACGGCAAGCGCATATTGTATAGTGGCGATATTCGTCTTCACGGCGTTAAGGGGATATTGTATAAGAACTTGCCAAAGGATATAGATTACCTACTCTTGGAGGGGACAAATGTTTTGCGGGCGAAGAGCAACCCCACCGAGCGAGAGATTGAAAATCAATTTGTCGAGGCTTTCAACGATGCTCCTGATGCACTCCATTGGGTGTGGTGCTCGGCAAAGAATATAGACCGTATATGCGCTCTGTTTCGTGCTTGTATTAGATGTGGTAAAACGCTTGTGCTTGACCCTTATACGGCAAATGTTTTGGCGGCAGTTGCAGAGTTGAATCCCAAAATTCCGACTGCGACAACGGCAGAGCAGATGAAGGTCTATTTTCCGCATCGCCTAACTAAACGCCTTATGGAGCGAAACCAAAAGCACTATATCCTCTCGCTCGATCCCAAGCAAAATAAGGTGTCGTATGATGATTTCGCACGCTCACCGGAGCAATATGTAATGCTTGTGCGCCCAACGACACTAACTTATTTGCAGAGAATTAAAGCCCCTCGCATTCGTCTTGTAAAGTCAATATGGGATGGCTATTGGAATGGGCCCAACATCGAGCGTTTTCGTTATTGGGTTGAGGAGCATTGTGAGGCGGTCAAAGATATTCATTCAAGCGGTCACGCCGATACACAATCATTGCAACGCATAGTTGAGCATGTTCGCCCTCAAACGATTATCCCGATACACACCGACTCCCCAAGCAGCTTTGGTGCGCTATTCCTGAATAGTGATGTCGTCTATCTCTCTGACTGTAAGTCGATAGGGTTGTAACTATAAATAAGAAGGTTGAGGCGTTGTGATGCCCCAACCGTGTGCTACGAAGTAGTTAGTAACTGCTTATAATTATTTGTTATCTCTCAATCTTAGCTTCACGACATTCTCAACATGGTGTGTATGTGGAAACATATCCACAGGCTGCACAGCGAGGATTTCGTACATATCGCTAAGGATGGCAAGGTCGCGTGCCTGCGTAGATGGATTGCAACTTACATAAACCATACGCTCAGGGGCTGCACGCTTGATAACCTCCAACACGCGCTCATCGACACCTGCACGCGGTGGGTCGAGGATGATGACATCGGGGCGACCATTGCGCTCAATAAACTCATCGCTGATAACATCCTTCATATCGCCAGCATAAAAGACCGTATTGTCAATGCCGTTAAGTTGTGAGTTGATGATCGCATCTTCGATAGCCTCAGGCACATACTCCACACCCACAACTCTCTTAGCGTGGCGGGCACAGAAGTTGGCGATAGTACCCGTACCTGTATATAGGTCGTAGAGGGTATCATCGACCTTAAGCTCGGCAAATTCGCGTGTAACCTTATATAGCTCGTATGCCTGCTCGGAGTTGGTCTGGTAGAAGGACTTTGGTCCAACCTTAAATTGTAGCCCCTCCATCTCCTCGATGATATGGTCCTTACCCGCAAAGCAGATAGGCTCGCGGTCACCCAACGAGTCGTTCCACTTGTCGTTTACCATATATATAAGAGAGGTAATCTCTGGGAACTCACCCTGTAGGTATGCCATAAGAGCGTTGATGCGCTCCTTGTCGTTCTCGTTAAATACCACGATAACCATAACCTCACCCGTTGAGGCTGTGCGGATGACGATAGTACGCATAAGACCCTCATGCGCCTTGGCATTGTGGAACGAGTAACCATGCTCGATACAGAAGGCCTTAGTAGCAAGGCGAATACGATTCGAGAGGTCCACCTGCAGGTGGCAACGATTGATATCGAGGACCTTGTCGAAGCAGCCAGGAATGTGGAAGCCCACGGCTGGCTGTGGCTCTATATCGCCACCCTCGGCTATCTCCTCGTATGTAAGCCAACGCTTATCGGCGAAGGTAAACTCCAGCTTATTGCGGTACTCGCGCGTACGAGCCGAGCCTAAGCATGGGCGCACCTCAGGGATATCGAGGTGACCGATACGAACAAGCTGATCCTCGACCTGCTTGGTCTTCTGCTTAAGTTGCTCCTCGTATGGGAGGTTCTGCCACTTACAGCCGCCACATACGCCAAAGTGCTCACAAAAGTGCTCCACGCGGAGTGGTGACTTCTCAACATAGCGCACCACGACACCCTCCATGAAACGGCGGTGATGCTTGCGTATCTGCACATCGACAACATCTCCTGGCACGGTCATAGGCACAAAGACCACTTGGTTATCTACCTTACCCATCGCCTTACCCTCGGCAGCGAGAGTTGTTATCTCTAAGCCCTCGATTAGAGGGTAATCCTTTCTTCTCTTTCCCATATATTATATCGTCGTATTCACTTCCAAACATTGGCTTTTAGCAAAGCCCTCCTGCTTGTTAAAACGCTTTTGTACGGTTCTCCTCGGCATCCTTCTCGAGGATATCATCGCCCTCCCAGTCGAAGTACTCGAAGTTGTTGCATCCTGCAAGGCTGAAGCGCGTGTAGGTGATAGGCAGACCCATAGCCACGAACTTAGTCTCGTAGGCGGTCTTTACCGACAACACCTCATCAGCATAGCCCGAGCCATAGATATCATCATTCTGAACCTCGGCATTAAGACCAAGGCGCTCGATAACCGCTGCGGTGTAGTTGTAGAGGTGCTTAGAGTCGGTCTTGAGGTTGATAACACCATCCTCAGCAAGCATACGCTTATAGTCGGCAAGGAAGAGTGGCGATGTTAGACGCTTCTTAGCACGGCGACTCTTAAGTTGTGGGTCGGGGAAGGTGATCCATATCTCCGAAATCTCACCCTCGGCAAAGAAGGAACGAATAAACTCTATGCGTGTACGCACAAAGCCCACATTCTCCATGCCACGCTCCGTAGCGGTCTTAGCACCACGCCACATACGCGCACCCTTGATGTCTATACCGATATAGTTCTTATCGGGGTTACGCTCAGCAAGTGCCACGGTATATTCACCCCTGCCACATCCAAGCTCCAAGATTATTGGGTTGTCGTTGTGGAAGAACTCCTTGTGCCACCTACCCTTTAGTGGGTGGTCCTTATGAAATATATCATCGAACTCTGGCTGAACCATACACTTAAATGTAAGGTTCTCAGCAAATTTTCTTAGTTTATCCTTTCCCATTGCTAATCTACATCTTTTTCGCTAATCATCAATCCTACAGACGATATACCCTCCACAGCCTCTCGGGGGCGTAGTCTGAAGTGGTAACGACCACTCTTTCCAAGCACCACATTACGGCGATAAGGGAAGTGTTGCACCTCTGGGCGCATATCAGAGAGGTGAGGTATGTGGAGCGTGAAAGACTCCTCGACAACCAACGAGTCGGGCGATACGCACAACACGCTAAGTGCTACGGAGTCTGCCACATAACCCATGCCGTAGCGAACCACAACAGATATCTCGCGCTTGGCAAGGGTATCAGTGTTGTCGTAGTAGAAATCCTCGCTCTCGCTCCATAGGCTATGCTCCATGTCGTGCATTTCGACACTACGCTGAGGCGTTGCACATCCCACCATAACGAGCACTACAACAAGGACCGAAACACTCTTCAACAGATGCCACATCACTACTTCTCCTCGTTGTTATTGTTGTTACCTCCTCGTTCAGGGCGTGGACCTCGTTTGCCACGATAGTTGCGACCACGACGCTCTCTGCGCTCCGAGTGCTCCGAACGCTCAGCACCATCGTTACGCTCAGTGCGCTCAGTGTTCTCCTTATGCTCCAAACGCTCTGGACGCTCTCGATGCTCCTTATGTCCTCTGTTCTCTCTTGGCTCTCTTGGCTCTCTTGGCTCCCTATTCTCATGTGCCTCGCCACGCTCCTTGCGCTCAGGGCGGTCACCTCTACGCTTACGCTCACGGCGCTCCTTAGGCTGTGTCTGCTCGTTGCTCTGCTGCTCCTCGGTGGTGGTTGTAGCCTCGTCCTGCTGCGACTTATTACCTCTATTGCGCTTATTACGCTTCGAGCGACGACCCTTATTATCGAAGCGGTCGATGCTATCTTCAGCGCTGTGGTATGTAGGCTCTACTGTCACCTGCTCCTCCTCGCTACCAATAAGCGACTCAGGCTTCTCACCCGCACGATTCATGGCGATGATAGCCTTAACGCGCTCGGTGGAGATAGTAGTAAGGTTAGCGATGGTGTTCTTGCTTGTTGAGAAAGACATCGTGCCTGCCAATGGGTCGATCTTGATTAGGTGATACTCACCATCGAGGGTTTGAAGTGGCTCACGAAGGCGTGGTATGGTACGGCGTGCATCTGCATAGGTGTCGTACTCATACATAAGGCAGCACTTCAATTTAGAGCACTGACCAGCAAGCTTTTGAGGATTTAGAGAAATCTCCTGCATGCGTGCCGCATTGGTTGTTACACTCGAGAAGCTCGGCATCCACGATGCACAGCATAGCTCTCTACCACATGCGCCGATACCTCCGATGCGTCCAGCCTCCTGACGCGCACCAATCTGCTTCATCTCGATGCGGATGTGGAAACGCTCGGCAAAGACCTTGATAAGCTCGCGGAAATCGACACGCTGGTCGGCAATGTAGTAGAATATCGCCTTGAGCTTGTCGCCCTGATACTCCACATCGCCAATCTTCATATCAAGACCCATCTCGGCAGCTATCTGACGCGAAGCAATCATGGTCTCATGCTCAAGGGCTATAGCCTCCTGCCAGCGCTCAATATCGTAGGGGCGTGCCTTGCGGAATATCTTCTTAAACTCGCCATTGTAGGGGTTGAAGCCCACGCGGCGCATCTGCTTAGCCACCATATCGCCCGTAAGCGAGATGACACCAATATCGTGACCAGGCTGCGCCTCTACGGCAACAATATCGCCACGCTTAAGGTCTAAGTTATTGACATTCTGATAGTATGAACGGCGCGTATTCTTGAAACGCACCTCAAAGATATCTGTAGGTATGGTGGTAGGGTACTCCTCCAGCCAATCAACCTCATGGAGTTTGTAGCATCCCTCAACGGCCTTAGCCTCAATCTCATCGCCACAGTCACAGAAGATGCATCCTCGTCCTATATCTGGAATATGTTTTTTATTACAACTCATTATTTACGCTATATATATAAAACGGCGTAAAGATAGTAAAAATAATTAGTAAATACTAATTACTCGCTACTAATTAGCCAAAGCGTGTCACTCTGAACGAAGTGAAGAATCTCGCAGTAGGCACGCACATTCACCGCCGTGCAGGCTTTGAGATCCTTCGCCACGGCTCAGGATGACAGCGCGCGCGAGAGAATCCCAAAAAAAACAGAGGCTTTTAACAATCAGCAATTACTCACTACTAATTACTAATTGTAAAAGCCTCGCTTTCAGTTCTAACGCTCTATCTTAGAACGCCTTGCCGATGCCGAGGAAGTCCTCAGCCTTCAATGCTGCGCCACCGATAAGACCGCCGTCAACATTCTCCTTAGAGAAGATCTCTGCGGCGTTAGATGGCTTGCATGAGCCACCATAGAGGATTGGGCACTCCTCAGCCTTAGCACCAAACTTCGCACGGAGCACCTCGCGGATGTAGGCGTGAATCTCCTCTGCCTGCTCTGCGGTTGCGGTCTTGCCTGTGCCGATAGCCCATACAGGCTCGTAGGCGATAACAAGGCTCTCGAATTGCTCCTCCGAGAGGTTGAATACAACCTCCTCAATCTGCTGCTTGCACACCTCGAAGTGACGACCTGCCTCGCGCTCCTCAAGGTTCTCACCCACGCAGTAGATAGGCTTCAAGCCGAACTCGTAGGCACGCGCCATCTTCTTATTCAAGCTCTCAGCGCACTCGCCGTAGTACTGACGACGCTCCGAGTGACCAAGGATAACATACTCGCAACCGAGTGCCGCGATCATCTCTGCCGACACCTCGCCTGTGTAAGCACCCTTAACCTCTGTAGCGCAGTCCTGTGCGCCAACAGCGATGTTTGTACCCTTCAATGTCTCCACAACACTATGCAAGTGTGTGAATGGTGGGCATACGATAAAGTTCACGCAGTCGCAAACCTCGCCCTTGCCTGCTGCTACACCCTGAGCAAGTGCAACACCCTCGGCAGGAAGTGTATTCATCTTCCAGTTACCTGCTACAATCTTCTTTCTCATACTCTATTATAGTTTTAATTATTTTTGTTAATGAGGTTTATCACAACCTTAGTCATAATATCTTTCTCTTCTACATTACTTTCGGCAATCATCAGAGTCAATGCCACTAATGTATTATTGTCGAGAAGTCGCGAGCCATCCTCTCTGTACAGAATACCATTCTTCTCCAAAAACCACAGGAATAGAAAGGCTGCAATACGCTTATTACCATCGCTGAACGAGTGGTTCTTCACGGTGAGGTATAGCAAATTGGCTGCCTTCTCCTCAACGCTCGGATATAACTCATTGCCACCCCAAGTCTGATATAGCACGCCCATTGTACTCTTAAAAGAGTCATCCTTTTCGTGAGCAAAGAGGTCGCTACCACCAAACTTCTCTTTGAGAGTTCCAAGAGCCTCCATTGCATTGTCGTATGTAGCTCTGAATGACTCGTTAGTGGTAGTTTCTGCTATCTCCAGGTTTTGGTAGTCGTAGCGATCCAGGGTTTCAAGACCATAGGTGTAGTCGCTAATGACTTTTAGGAGCCCGACAGCCTCTCCCTTGGTAATGTTTTTATGAGCAAGGACATCGCGCATTATGGCAATCGTCCGCTTCAGCTCCTCCAATTGCTCGACTCTTGCATTGTGGTTTATTGCATAGCCCTTAATGAGGTACTCCTTAAGAATACGATTTGCCCATATACGGAAGTTTGTCGCATGTTTAGAGTTAACCCTATATCCTACAGAGATAATCATATCAAGATTGTAGGTGTAGGTTATACGTTTTACGCGACGGTTACCCTCAATTTGAACCTGTGCATTTTTTGCACAAGTTGCCTCCTCGTCCAATTCTCCACTATTATATATATTGCGGATATGGCGTCCGATAGAGGTGCGGTCAGTATCGTATAGTATGGCCAGCTGTGCCTGAGATAGCCACACAGTATCCCCCTCGAGGCGGACATCTATAATTGTCTCGCCATCGGGGGTTTCATATATTACTATGTTGCTATCGTTTTTCTGCATTTAGGTCTCTTATTACTCCGCCTTCTGAGCCTCAATCCAAGCCTTAATCTCGGCTGTTGCAAGGCCGAGCTTGTTCTTCTTGTTGAAGCCGCAGAGGTCGTTGAAGAGCTTCATGCCACCTGTCTGTGCGGTGTTCTTGAAGGCTTCGAGGGTGATGTAGCCCATCTTCTGGACTACGGCTACCCACTCCTGAGGGATGCCCGCCTCGGTGTATGTCTCCTCAGCGTCGGCAACAACCTTCTTCTCTGGGCGCATTGTTGGGAAGAACAACACATCCTGGATAGAGGTCTCGCCTGTCATGAACATTGTGAGGCGGTCGATGCCGATACCCATACCTGAGCATGATGGCATACCATACTCCAACGCGCGTACGAAGTCCATATCGATGGTCATAGCCTCGTCATCGCCCTTCTCCGAGAGTCGCATCTGCTCCTGGAAGCGCTCCAACTGGTCGATAGGGTCGTTAAGCTCCGAGTAGGCATTACATAGCTCCTTACCATTTACGAACAACTCGAAACGCTCGGTAAGCTCCTCATTGTCGCGGTGACGCTTACATAGTGGTGACATCTCGATAGGGTAGTCGGTGACGAATGTAGGCTGTACGAGGTGCTCCTCGCAGTACTGACCGAAGATAGCATCAATGAGCTTACCCTTACCCATGGTGTCGTCAATCTCGACATTCAGGCGCTTACAAGCCTCGCGAAGCTGCTCCTCCGACTGACCTGTGATGTCGTAGCCTGTCTTCTCCTTGATAGCGTCGGTCATGGTCACACGCTTGAATGGTGCCTTGAACGAGATAGTCT
>JAZRRF010000042.1:0-18732 GCA_045650465.1 Alistipes sp. | reverse complement strand
AATCTCGCGCGAAGCGCACCTTACTTTTCAATTTTCAGTTTTCAGTTTTCACTTTGAAAGGGAGCAGATTTGCTCTATCGTAATAAAAAATATCGTGGGATAGTACACAAAGTACAGCCCACGATATTTTGTTTAGGACAGAGCGAAGATGCCCTATATAAATCGAAAATTACTCCATGCAACGACAGATAAGATTACGATCACCGTAACCATTATCAATCTTAGTTACATAAGGGAAGAACTTATTCTCCGCAATCCAAGGTAGTGGGAATGCTGCCTCGGTGCGAGAGTATGGGTGTGACCACTCGCCAGCAAGCTCTACGGCAGTATGAGGAGCGTTCACTACAACATTGTCGGCATTGCCTGATGCTGCTGCAGCCTCGCACTCGCGCTTAATCTGGATAAGTGCCTCGATAAAGCGATCCATCTCTGCCTTAGACTCAGACTCTGTAGGCTCAACCATAAGTGTCTCATGTACAGGGAATGAGAGGGTTGGAGCGTGGAAACCGTAGTCCATGAGACGGTGTGCGATATCGCCACAGTCGATATTATAGTCATGCTTGAAGCGTGTAAGGTCGAGAATCATCTCGTGACCTACGCGGCCAGTCTCACCTGAGTAGTAGGTCTTATACTCATGCTTGAGGGCTGATGACATATAGTTTGCATTAACGATAGCGAGCTCTGTAGAGCGACGAAGACCCTCAAAGCCGAGCATGCGGATGTAACCGTAGGTGATTGGGAGCAACATCGCTGAGCCCCAAGGAGATGAAGATACAGCGGTGATACCCTCCTCACCACCTGTCTCCATGAGTGAGTGGGTAGGTAGGAACTTAACAAGATGCTCAGCAACACATACAGGACCAACACCAGGACCACCACCACCGTGAGGCATTGCGAAGGTCTTGTGAAGGTTAAGATGACAAACATCGGCGCCGATATAACCAGGGTTAGTAAGACCCACCTGAGCGTTCATATTAGCACCATCCATATATACCTGACCACCAGCATCGTGTACAGCATCTACGATATCGCGGATACGGCTCTCGAAGACACCGTGTGTAGATGGATATGTTACCATCAAGCCGCAAAGCTCTGATGCATGCTCCTCAGCCTTCTTCTTAAGATCCTCAACATCGATATTACCATTCTCATCGCACGCTACGATGACAATCTTCATACCTGCCATAGCTGCAGATGCTGGGTTTGTACCGTGTGCTGATGATGGGATAAGGATGATGTTACGATAACCCTGACCACGGCTCTGGTGGTAAGCACGAATCATCATAAGACCTGCATACTCACCTGCAGCACCTGAGTTAGGCTGCAATGTACAACCTGCAAAGCCTGTGATTGTTGCAAGGTAGCTCTCAAGGTTTGCGATAAGCTCACGGTAACCCTCAGCCTGATCTGCTGGAGCAAATGGGTGCATATTCTGGAAGCCTGGCAATGATAGTGGCTGCATAAGCTGTGCAGCGTTGAGCTTCATAGTACATGAGCCGAGCGAAATCATAGAGTTCATAAGCGAGATATCGCGCAACTCCAACTTCTTGATATAGCGCATCATCTCAGTCTCTGTACGGTATGAGTTGAAGATAGCCTCTGAGAAGAACTCTGTACCACGCTTAACATCCTCAGCGATAGCCGCTACCTCAACACGCTTTACTGCCTTAGCCTTCTTACCGCGTGCCTCAGCGAAGATATCTACGATAGTCTGAAGCTCAGCATCTGTAGTCACCTCATCGAATGACATACGCACGCAGTCGTCAGCTGGGTAGTACATATTTATCTCGCGCGCAAGTGCGATATCCTGGATTACTGAAGCCTCAGCCTCAACCTCCAAAGTATCGAACAACGCCTTAGTGCGTACAACATAACCCATAGCCTCCAAAGCCTCCTTAACGGTAACGGCTGCGGTGTGAGCATTCAAAGCTGCACGCTCAAGACCCTCTTTACCATTATATATACAGTAGAAACCTACCATCGAAGCCATCAAAGCCTGTGCTGTACAGATGTTAGATGTAGCCTTCTCACGCTTGATATGCTGCTCGCGCATCTGCAATGACATGCGCAAAGCCTTATTACCTAAGCGATCTACAGATACACCGATGATACGACCTGGCATATTACGCTTGTAGGCATCGCGTGTAGCCATATAACCTGCCGATGGACCACCCAAGCCCATAGGGCAACCCAAGCGCTGTGTTGTACCTACAGCGATATCTGCGCCCCACTCTGCTGGCGACTTCAACAACGCCAACGACAAGAGATCTGCAACAGCTGTTACAAGAACACCTGCCTCGTGTGCCTTAGCTGCGAAGGCTGCATAGTCACGCACCTCACCATTAGCGGCTGGGAACTGCAACACAGCACCAAACTCCTTACCTGAGAACTCGTATGTTGCGAAGTCGTCACGGATAATCTCAATACCGAATGGCTCTGAGCGTGTGAGGAGTACATCGAGAGTCTGTGGGAAGATATTCTCATCCACGAAGAGCTGATTACGACCCTGCTTCACAGCATCGCGTGAACGCAAAGCGTACATCATCAACATAGCCTCGGCAGTAGCTGTAGCCTCATCAAGGAGTGAGCAGTTAGCCACCTCCATACCTGTGAGCGAGAGAATAGCAGTCTGATAGTTAAGTAACGCCTCCAAACGACCCTGAGAGATCTCAGCCTGATATGGAGTGTATGAGGTGTACCATGCAGGATTCTCAAATACATTGCGAGATACCACAGCAGGAACAACATTTGGATAGTAACCCATGCCGATGAATGAACGCAAAGTACGGTTCTTAGCTGCAAGGGCTGCGATATGTGCTGCATACTCATACTCACTCATTGCCTCAGGCAAATCAAGAGCCTTCTTTAGGCGGATGTTCTGAGGGATAACCTGCTGCAAAAGCTCCTCAACAGACTCCACGCCAATAGTAGCGAGCATCTGCTGCAAATCTTCCTTAGAGTTTAGACCTGTATGGCGGTCAACAAAGCTGTCAAAGGTTTTCATTGTTCTTTTTTTGTTATTAGTTATTAGATTGTTTTATCAATATTTGAACGAGCTACCGCCGATAAACTCCCTCAGGAGCGATGTTGGCGGTATCTCATCTGGTTGTATCGGAATAAAATTATCAAGAAAGCGCAACATGCGTCTTGCCTCGGCATACTCTGCCACGGTGTCCGGTACCTCCCTAAGCAGTGGTTCTGCCACAGCCTTAAGCACCGAAATCTCGTAGAAGAGCGATGAGTTAAACATCACATCGGCATTCTCCTGATATGGGAATATATGCTTCTCCTCGCCACGGCGCACCGAGCCCCACATCGCAAGGGTACGAAGTGCATTATTACCGCGCGTTGCGTTATCTCTAATCATACGACGCAACAGACGGTTGTCAGTCGTAGGTATGCGTGAGAAGTTATCCATCGCCACCGAAGTAAAGCACGAAATATAAATCTTAAATTTTCTATCCTCCGCAACACCTGGAGTCAACTGTGGGTTAAGGGCGTGTATGCCCTCCAATATAAGCACCGAACGGTCGCTTAGCTGCAACGGCTTCTCATGCCACTGTCGCCTACCCGATATAAAGTCGTAGCGCGGTATCTCCACGCTCTCGCCTGCGTTGAGTCTTCTAAGATGGTCATTGAGCGTGGCAAGGTCTATAGCCTCCAACGCCTCGAAGTCTGGCTTGCCATCCTCACCAAGTGGTGTCTTATCTCTATCCACAAAGTAGTCATCAAGAGCAATAAGCACAGGATCAAGACCCAAGACTCTGAGCTGCACACCCAGACGCTTCGAGAAGGTGGTCTTACCGCTGGACGAAGGTCCAGAGATAAGCGCCATACGCACACCTCGCTCCTTGTTAGCCTCTGAGATAGAGCGCGCTATAGCGGCTATCTTATTCTCGTGGAACGCCTCGGCTATCTGTATAAGCTCCGAGCTATCGCCACTCATCACACGGCGATTGAGGTCACCCACAGTAGGCACACCCATAATATCTATCCACTCTTGATACTCATGGAAGATATCGAACATCTTATCGTGCTTGATTGTTGTTGTCACATGCTCCGGATTTGTACGCGCAGGTAGTGCAACATATAGACCATTGTAGTATGGTGCAATATCAAAATGCGATACATAACCTGTCGAGGGGGCTAATTCGCCATAGAAATATCCAGGCATATTGCCAAGGTAGTTCACCGTACGATATAGGTGTGGGCGGGTATTGAGTAGCTCCAAACGATCATCAAAACCATACTCAGCATACTCCTTAGCCACCTGCTCAGCAAGAGCTTTCTTGCGGGTAATAGCTATATCGCGCGCTACTATATCCTCCATGCGAAGTTTGAGGAGTGCCACCTCCTCCGCCGATACCGACTTCTGGTCGTCATACTCGGCATAGAAACCATTACCAAGTGTATGTCTAATACGCAACTTACGCTCTGGGTATAGCTCCAGCGAAGCACGCTGCATAACAAACGACAAGGTGCGCTGATAGACACGATAGCCCTCGAAGCTACACATATCAAGAAACTCCACGGTAACAGGCTTATAGATGTGATAGCCCAGACTTTTGAAGCTATTGTTAACCCTTGCAACAAGGATTGGGTATGGCTGTGGGAAATCAGCACCACGCAACACCTCCATAAGGGTAGCACCCATCTCCACCTCTATATTCGAGGCATTATTCTCTAAACGAAGCGTTACATAATGTGCCATATTCAACCTCTTTTTAATTAAATAGTGTGTAAAGATAGTAATTTTTTGTAAATTTGTAACGATTTAACACGACAACTTATGCGAAAACAGCTATTTTTTTTAACATCACTACTCCTCATTGCGCTTTTAGGGTGGCAATGTAGCAGCTCCAAGGAGCAACATATATACATCATCACAACAAACGATATGCACGCCACGATAGATGCTATGCCCAAGTTGGCCACCATCGTCAAGGAGTATGACAATCGCGGCGAAGTCATCATCATAGATTCAGGCGACAGAGTATCGGGTAATGCCTATGTTGACGATGCCACACACCCAGGCACACCTATCATAGAGCTAATGAATGATATTGGCTACAGCGTGGCAACACTCGGAAACCATGAATTCGACAAGGGCTCCGAGGTGTTAGATAAGATGCTACAAAGCGCCTCATTTCCCATCGTATGCGCCAACATGGAGGCACACAATGGCGCTACTACCCCACAACCCTACACCATCCTTGAGCGTCACGGCGTGGAGTTTGGATTTGTAGGCATAGTTGACACAGATGGCGGAGGTCGCCCGCTCGGTGGCAATAGTGCCTACGCGAACTATACCTTTAGCCCCGATATAGAGACAGCCTACGAGATTTGCGAGGAGGTGGCGACAAAATGTGACATGGTGATACTCCTTTCGCACATGGGTCTTGACCGCGATAGGGAGCTAACGAAACTTAGCCCAAAGTGTAGATGGATTGCTGGAGGTCACACCCATGACATTGTAAACGAGGAGTTTAATGGTGTACACATAACTCAGAATAACAAGAATTTACGCTATGTGACAGTCGCTGATGTGAGCGTTCAAAATGGTAAGATTTTAGATGTTGTCTATGAGCAGATTAACACCGCAGATATTACCTCCAACGAGGCTATGCTAAGGCGCGTGGAGGAGATAAAGTCGTTAGACCCTACACTTAACGAGGTTGTTGCCGTAGCCACCGAAAGGGCGACAAAGGAGGGTGTATCTAACTTCACTATAGCTGCCCTTGCGAACTATCCTTATCCCAATGATTTCAAGCCAGAGATTACCCTATACCACTATGGCGGCATACGCCTCGATGGATTGAATAAGGGAGATATTAAGCGCGTGGAGATACTCAACAATGACCCATTCATGTCGTATATCTACATAGGCGAACTAACACCCGAGCAGCTTCGCGACTTCATCCTTAGGAAGTATAATAACGGCACAGCAGAAAAACCAGATAAGGAGTCACACTACCCCTACTTCCGTTCCGATATGCCATACACCATTATCCTTGACGAGGAGGGCAATGCTACAGATGTGGTATTTGAGCTTGAGGAGCGCAAATATCGCGTTGCCATGTGCAATTATATCGCTGAGAACTACATTGATAGCAAGATTGTATCTAAGCAGTTACACCCTACAAATATCAGCGTGCGCGAGGCTATGTTACACCACATTACATCGTTTAAGGAGTGTGGCTTTACGCCAGATAATAAGTGTTACCAACAGGAGAAAAAAGCGAAATAATAATGCTCCCAAATTGCTTTCAAACCGAACTTATAGAGGCGGGATGTGACGAGGCTGGACGAGGCTGCTTAGCAGGCTCTGTCTTTGCGGCAGCGGTCATACTACCTCCCGACTTCCACCACCCGCTACTCAACGACTCAAAGCAGATGACCGAGGCTCGCCGCGATAAGCTACGCACGATAATTGAGCGGGAGGCTATAGCGCGGTATGTTGCTGAGGTTAGTGCCGAACGTATAGACCAGATAAATATCTTGAATGCCTCGATTGAGGGTATGAATATCGCACTTAAGAACCTTACTACTCGCCCGGAGTATATCGTTGTGGATGGCAATAGATTTAAGACCGACCTTGATATTCCATGGCGTACAATAGTTAAGGGTGACGGTAAGTATGCCAATATTGCTGCCGCTTCGGTGCTTGCCAAGACCCACCGTGACGAGTATATGCTCCGTCTTGCCGAGGAGTACCCTATGTATGGCTGGGCAAAAAACAAGGGGTACCCCACAAAGGAACACCGCCTTGCAATTCGCGATTACGGACTCTCGCCCTACCACCGACTAACCTTTAACTCTACGCCAGAGCAGTTGGAGCTATTCTAACTAATTAGTAATTAGTAGAGAGTAATTAGTAATTGTTTCGCTTGTTCCAAGCGATATATAAACATACAGGGTAGCACCACCGAATTTCTTGTCAGAAGGGGTTAAAATACAATTAGTAATTAGTAGAGAGTAATTAGTAATTGTTACGCTTGGGACAAGCGATATATGAACATTCAGGGTTGCACGACCCAATTTCTTGTCAGAAGGGGTTAGATTTGTTCTATCGCAAAAGAAGATCCCCACGGGATAGTACACATAGTACAGCCCGTGGGGTCTTACTTTTGGGATGGGACAAAGGTATGCCCCTTATCACAAGAAATTTAGTCGATGGGGTATGCCGCAACAAAACAATCCGCAACACGCAACTCCTCCTGATGCGCCTTAAGGTTGGTGAGGGTTACATCACCTATAATGTAGTTATACTCATCTGATGTGTACTGCTCGCGTATCTTTGTAAAGTTAAGCAGATTACGCTGTTCAGCACTCTTATAGCGGAAGTATATACGGAAGGTGTGTTCGGTGGTGTACTTAGGTAGTACAGAGTCGTTACGCTTCTTATACTCGTAGCGATAGTTATAGGCACACGCTGTGATATCGCTCAACACAGCAGAGCCTGTAGGATGACCACCAGCGCCACGACCAAACATAAACTGCTTATCGTAGAATAGACCCTTGATAACTACACCATTGAACTCATCCTCAACGCTATAGATATACTTATTGCGCGAGATAAGCTGTGGCAATACGCACATAATAAGGCGGTCATCAATCTTCTCGACATGGGCAACAAGCTTTATACGGCGATCCTTCTCAAGGGCAAAGCGAATATCCGAGTCGTTCATTGTAGAGATGCCGTATGTAAGGATATTCTCTGGCGCAACATAGACACCGAAGGCGTGCATGGTTATGATAATAAGCTTATAGAGCGAGTCCCAGCCATCAATATCGAGCGTAGGGTTGCTCTCGGCAAAGCCCAAGTCCTGAGCAAGCTTCAAGGCAGCAGCATAGGACATATGCTCATTGAAAATCTTTGATAGGATAAAGTTTGACGAGCCATTGAGGATACCTTTCACCGATGTTAGTAGGTCGTTATCGTAGTACTCCTCAAGGTTACGGATAACAGGTATAGAGCCACATGCCGAGGCATCGTATAGTAGTGCAGTATTATACTGCTCCTGAAGGTCTATAAGTTCAATAATATGGTGACCGAGCATCTTCTTATTTCCCGATACCACAGGAATACGCGACTTTAGCGCGCGCTTAACGATATCGTATGCTGCATCTGCATCATCGATAACCTCAACTATAAGGTTGATATCCTCATCGTTGAATATATCATCAGGGTTGTTGGTAAACTCCGCCTTTACGCCACGCTCCTTCTCTATATCACGCACACATATTCGCTTGATATGCACATTGTGTGAATCTATGCGCTGCAATACATCGTATAATCCACGACCAACATTTCCAAAACCGAAGAGACCAATATTAAGATTTTTCATAGTTTCTATTTAGTTAATAAAGTTTGTTATAATTCTATTTAGTTTCTCATGCTCCACCAAGAAGCCATCATGACCGAACTCCGACTCAATGAGGTGATACTCCGCACCACGGATATGCTCCCTAAGGGGTGTATGTGCCTCAGGCGGAAAGAGTATGTCAGAGGATATGGCAACAACCAGAGTGCGTGCCTCGATACTCTGCAATGCCTTAGCTAAACCACCTCTACCACGACCTATATTGTGAGAGTCAACAGCCTCCGAAAGACGGTAATAGGAGATGGCATTAAACCTACGGCGTAGCTTCTCACCCTGATACTGCTGGTAGCTATGCACACGACGCTCAAAAGATACATCCTCGCCACCGTCAAGTTCCTGCTGTGTGGCGTTATAGGCAGCACCCCCGCGATAGCTTATCAAGGCTATAGAGCGTGCCACAGCCATACCATCAAGGCCTGCATCATCGCGTCTCTCACCCCATGTTTTATCCAAGCGTATAGCCATTCGTTGCGATTCGTTGAAGGCCGCCGCCCAAGGCTCCGAGCAGGTGGTTGTGGCTATAAGCACAAGGTTCTCCATAAACTTTGGATCCATAATCGCCCACTCCATACACTGAAAGCCACCTATTGAACTACCAATCAACATCTTAACACGCTCAATGCCTAATGCCTTGGCCAATAGCTGATGGCAGCGTACCATATCGCGCACGGTGATGCGTGGGAAGTCGTAGTAATACTTCTCTCCCGTAGCGGGATTTACCGATAGTGGCGATGTAGTGCCATAGTGCGAGCCGAGGAAGTTGGCGCAGATGATAAAGTAGCGTGTAGGGTCAAGGAACTTACCCTCCTCAACTGTATGAGGCCACCAATCAGCCACATCGGAGTTTGCCGTAAGAGCGTGACACACCCATACAACATTATCCTTAGCCTCATTAAGCTCACCAAAGGTATCATAAACAATATCCACCTCTGGCAACACCTCACCCGACTCAAGAATAAAAGGGGCATTGTATCTATATGACTTACTCATGGTTAGATCTTGCTAAGTGCCTGCTCATAGTCGGCGATTATATCCTCAACATTCTCCAAACCAAGCGATATACGCAAGAGTGTAGGTGTTATGCCCGCAGCGCGCTTCGCCTCCTCGGAGAGCTGCTTATGCGTTGTCGATGCAGGGTGTGTAACGACAGTTATTGAGTCGCCAATCATGGTCATATTACCTGATAGTTTGAGGCTCTCCACGAACTTAACCGTAGAGTCCAAGTCACCCTTAAGCTCTATGGTCAAGACTGCCGAAGCACCAAATTTGTAATACTTCTGCGCCAGAGCGTATGAAGGATGATCCTCGAAGCCTACAAAGCTAACACGCTCCACCTTTGGATGCTGACGACAATACTCCGCAAGCTTATATGTTGACTCTACCTCGTGCTTAACGCGCAACGATAGGGTCTCCAAGCCAAGCAACATCAAGTATGCATCGAAAGGTGAAGGGCAACAACCGAAGTCGCGCATGCCATCCACTCTGCACTTCACGATAAAGGCCTGAGCACCAAAGGCATCGCATAAATTAAGCCCATGATAACCCTCTGAAGGTCCGTCAATTTGAGGGAACTTTCCCGAAGCACGCCAGTTGAACTTACCGCTATCTACAATGATACCTCCCATAGCTGTGCCGTGGCCATTAATCCACTTTGTTGCCGAGTCGGTGATAATATCTGCGCCCCACTCAAATGGGTTACATAGGTAGCCACCCGCACCAAAGGTGTTATCGACAATAAGCGGTATGTTATTGCTGTGCGCCACCTCGGCCAATGCCTCTATATCAGCCACACGACAAGTAGGATTACCCATAGACTCCACAAAGAGCGCGCGGGTGTTCTCATCCACCAACTTCGCCATATCCTCAGCCGAGTCACTCGCTGCCAGACGACACTCCACGCCTAAGTTGCGTAGCGATATCACAAACTGGTTATGTGTACCACCATAGAGATATGGCGATGCCACGATATTATCGCCAGCCTTAGCCAGAGCCGTAATGGTAAGGAGTATTGCCGACATTCCCGATGCTGTTGCCAAGGCTCCCACACCACCATAAAGGGCAGCTATACGCTCCTCGTATGCTGCTGTTGTAGGGTTGTGCAAACGGGTGTAGATATATCCTGGCTCGCTAAGTGTGAATAGATTAGCAGCATAGTCACACGAAGGAAAGTGGTATGCAGCCGTTGGGTGTATGGCAATACCGCGAGCATTAGACTCGTCGATATGGTAACCACCATGTATTTGAAGTGTCTCGAAATGTAGTTTTCTATCAGACATAGTATATCGTGTATTTAAGTTATAACAATAGCATCAAGCAGAAGCGTTCGCCTTTGCCTTATAAATATATATAGTTGGGTTGTTTGCGTAAATATACGCCGAGAAGTTATAGTAGTGCCTAACGGCACATTCGCATAGATACAACCATCTGGGCCATGCTCTCCATAGCCGCCATAGTAACCATTGTATCGTATGCGTTGTTCATAGTTTCTGTTAGTATGTAATGCAAAGATAGTAAAAATTCTTAATATTCAAAGAAAAATATTTAGAAAATTTACAAATAATATAAAAAAGCACTACCCCAAGAGAGAACTCTTAGGGTAGCAACTATATCCGATATATAATAGACGATACCGCTATTCTGTTACTGGGCGAACAAACCGACCATAGTGACGACCGTTCCAATTCCAGCCAAGATCGCCGCCGTTATAGTTATGGAAGTAGAGGCCGTAAGCGCTAAGGCCACCGTCATCGTTTGGCGTCGAACTCCAATAGTCACCACCCGAACCGACATTGCGATACGACGATCCGTCGCGATAGCCCGCAGCAGGTAGGAAGATGCTATTACCGTTTGGTCCTGTCACCTCCATACCATTAACACCATTGAGACTTGTCCAAGTCCATGTACAGTCGTTTAGCAACGCCTCCAGTTCAGCCTTGGTTGGCATACGCCAACTACCGCCCCAATTTGCAGTAGCTGCATCGTACTGAGGGTCGCCCGAAATATCACCTATTATTTTACCATAAGTTAAGCTATTATCTACTGTATAACTATCCTTAGGCGCTATCTCGCCCCAAGCCAAGTAATCACCATACTCCTCTGGGCTATTTGCACCGACATTGCAACTTGCCCACTTAACGCTTAAGCCCAAGTCCACAGCGCGCTCATCAGCAACCTCCGCCTCTGGGAAAATCTTATATCCCTCAGCACCTGTTATACTCCACTCACCCAATGGCTCGACATAGGTATCTCGATAATCACCATTTGTAAAGACAACCTGATAATCTCCATCAACTGTAGGAATTAGGGTATTAACACCTGAGAGATCAACAGAATAGCTACCCGCATTCAGTTGGTGAACAATAATAGGCTGAGAGGCCTTGATTGTTGAATTATTAACTACGAGATTACCATTAGGCTCCGCGCGCAAGCCATAAGATGTTGCTTCAAAAGAGCAATTATTAATAACAACATCCGTAGAAGATCCGAGTGATACTACACGACTTGCGGTGAGTTCAACACCATCAAATACCACATTATTACAAGCTGCCAATTGAGCCAAAGAGTGACCGCCCTCCATTCTACAGCTCTTAATTAAAACATTGTTTGCCTGACGCAATCGCAATCCAACTACCACTGAGCCACCAGCAAAGGTACAATTTTCAAAAGTTATATTGTGTGGATAATTAACATCTGCACCATTTATATAACTCTGCGAAATAAAATCAAGAGAATTGCTTGATGTCTGAAAATTCACATCTTGTATAAGTAGTGTCTCCGCGCCATTATAACGAGAGTTACCGTGAATATACATCGTACCATCAAACTGATAGCCAGCACCATCAATTATAATATTCTTACCCTCCTGCTGAGATACAGTGACATTACCTGTGATATCACTAACAAAGGTAATTATATTATCACCATCGATAGCACCATCCAATGCTGCCTGTAGCTCCTCGGCAGATGCAACATTTGGTCTTGGTAGTACAATCTCACCTGCGGTAAAGTTATAACCCACAATAGCATCTGCGTACTCACTCCAGCCCGCGGCACTCTTATAAGCATCTACCGACTCCGCAGGAACATATATCTTGCGATCCTCAGCATTACCACCAAAGGCACTCCACGACCAGTTATAGGCCACCGCTGGAGGCGTTGTTGGCTCGCAATATACGCTCTTTAGATTCTCACAGGAATAGAACGCGCTCTCGCCAACAGACACAATACTGCTTGGTAAAGTGATACTCTCCAAACTCTTGCAATTCATAAACACCTCTTTGCCAATAGAGGTTACACTCTCTGGGATAGTCACATCAGCAAGCATATAACAACTATCAAACATACTATTCTCCAATCTTGTAATACCTGCACCTATCTCAACAGATGCAAGGTTTTCACAACTAATAAAGAGCGAGACGCCTACCGTTGTTACACTATTTGGAATAGTTACAGACTCTAAAACATCGCAACTTGCAAATGCAGCATCTCCGATACTCTCTACACCCTCCGCAATCGACACATCGCTAAGAGCACCACAATCATAGAATGCGTAGTTGCCAATGCGCTTAACACTCTGAGGTATAGTAACACTCTCAACACTCCAACAGTAGCCGAACGCATTATCGCCAATCTCCACAACATCTGCAGGAATAGTGTATGATGTTGTCGATTTAGGGGCAAATGCCACTAACACACCGTCAATCACAACACAACAACCATCCTCAGAGGCAAACTTACCCTTAAACTCCTGCAAACCACTCATCCGGAATGCCTCAGCGCTAACCGATACAACACTCTCTGGGATAGTGATAGACTTAAGATTTGCGCGCTGATAGAACGCATTATCACCAAGGATTGTCACCTCATCATCGAAGCAGATAACACCCTCACCTGTCGTAGCATCCCACTCATTAGATACTATCTCTGCACCAAAGAC
The DNA here is from genome assembly GCA_045650465.1 of Alistipes sp. Lineage (GTDB taxonomy): Bacteria > Bacteroidota > Bacteroidia > Bacteroidales > Rikenellaceae > Alistipes. Next base: position 5,412 of record JAZRRF010000042.1, on the reverse strand, counting down.
GCCCACACCTGTGTAGTAAGGCTCGATCTTCGATGTTGCAGTGTAGTAGATCTTAGTATTCTCACCCAAATTTGGATCGTATATCTCATCCTTTTCGAAATCATACGCTACAATATCCTCCTTATAATCAGACCAATAAGAAGCAGCTAGATACTTATCTACAGAGTTATAAGGAACATAGATCTTACCCTCAGGGGCATTGCGTAGGAACATTGCAAAGGCTCCTGTTGGCGGTGTAGTTGCCTTACAATAGATTGACACAAGATTATCACACGCATTAAACGCACAATCCTTAATAGATTTAATTGTACTTGGAAGTGTTATACTCTCCAGACTTGTACAACTCTGGAAGGCATAGGTTCCGATACTCTTCACACCCTCTGCTATCGAGATACTCTTAAGATTTTCACATCCTCGGAAAGCCCACTCTCCAATAGCCGTCACCTGACTTTGAATGGTGACACGCTCAATCGTATTACATCCATAAAAGGCTCCCTTACCAATTGATGATATACCTCCAGGGATTGTGTACTCAGTCTTACCGCAACCATACGCAAAGGCGTAGAGTGAACTATTTACCACCAACAGCCTGCCATAATCGGTAGCATACTTTCCTGTAAACTCCTTGAGGCTATTGCAGTAACTAAATACCGCAGTACCCATAGAGGTTACACTATTAGGTATATTGATGCTTTGTAGGCTTTGGCAATTTAAGAATGCGCCATCGCCAATTGTAGTTAGAGAGTTAGGCAAAACAACACTCTCAAGTGAGGTACAACCTGTAAACAGATAACCACCCAAGCTCTTAACCTTAGTTCCGAGAGTTACCGTTTTAAGATTACTACAATATCCAAACACCTGATTTTGGAGAGTAGTTACACTATTTGGAAGATCAATTGTCAAGAGAGCATCTTCAGCATAGAAGGCACTATAGCCAAGTTCTGTAAGTTCCCCGTCAAAACAAATTATACCCTCGCCTGTATTTTCATCCCATACATTTGCTACAATATTAACATCAAAGTCATCGCTGCTTGGCACCACCTTAGCCGTAGCTGTGTAGTTAATCATATATGTCTCAGGTGTATCAGGGTCGATGCCATCAATAGATACGATATCCTCGGCATACTCTCTCCAACCCTCAGCCTCACGATACGCCTTAACCGAGTTGCGAGGCACATAAATCTTGCGATTATCGTGCTGACCATCGAAAGCATCCCACACCTCATCAACAAATACAGCTGTTGGAGGCACTGTAGGCAAACAAACAACACGCTCCAAGCTACGGCAACCGATAAATGCCCAAGCGTAGATCTCCGTTACACTCTCAGGGATTACAACCTCGTTGATACCGTCATAGTTCTTAAAGGCCTCTGCTGCGATGGTTGTCACCTTAGATGGTATGGTCAAAGTGCCACTACCGCCGTAGCCGCCGCCACCACCAGCGCCACCGCCGCCACCAGCGCCGCCACCGCCGCCGCCACCAGCGCCGCCGCCTGAGCCACCAGAACCTCCACTGCCTGTAGAGCCAACGATTGTGCCACCGCGCATAATAAAGCCATCCTCAACGGTATATGCACCAGACATACCGAGCTTATAGCAGTAGCTGAAGGCTCCCGCCTCGATGGTGTTGACGCTATCTGCGATATGTGCATTTACAAGCTCCTCGCAATGGGTGAATGCCCACGCTCCAATAACCTCCGTATCATAGTCAACGGTGACTTTCACAAGTTCCATACAGTAGGCAAAAGTGTACTCGCCGATACGCTTTGCCACTCTTGGTGTGGTATAAGATGTAAGACCCATAGGGGCAAAGGCTACCATAACCTCATCCACAACAAGTGCACGATTATCCAAAGTAGCAAAGCTGCTTACAAACTTCTCCAAATTGCTACACTCCGCAAAGCACCCCTCCTCAACACTCTCAACGCTCTTTGGAAGGGCAATCATGGTGAGTGCTTCAATCTTCGCAAACGCCTGATTTGTAACACTCTTAACTGCACCATCGAAGGTTATAACGCCACGACCATCAGCAAAGTCGTTAGATAGGATATTCGCGCCAAACACCGCCTCGGCATTAGGCGCTATTTGCGATGTTGCAAGATACCATATCTGGTTATCTGGAACATTTGCTGCGTCGGACTCCTGTGTGATGGTAATCTCCTGCAAGGTTGCACCCTTGCTACTTGTTAACAATATTGCTGCACTACGCTCCTTGAACTCCTCATTTTTGGCAACAGAGACAATAATACTCTCCTCACGCATAGCGCGAGTATCGGCAATGTTCAACCACTCAGCGTCAGCGACAACATCATAGACCATATTGGTTGTAACCTTTAGTTCAATCTCGCCACCTTCAGCCTTAACAATATAGTGATTCTCTCCATCGGTAGTAAACACAGGGTCTGCACCCTTCTGTTTGATAGTAAAGCTCTGCAATACCTCACCATCTACACTCTTAAGATCAACAACGGCACTACGCTCCTCAAGCTCCTCATTCTCAGAGGCTGTGAAGCGAAGTGTCTCCTCACGCACAGCACGAGTATCAGCAAGCGTTACCCACGACGCATCATCCTCAATGACAATATCATACTGAAGGTTGGTAGTGACCTCAATCAAGACCTCACCTCCCTTAGCTTCAACCCAATATTCACTCTCAGCATCGCTCTCAAACATAGGATCTGCACCCTCCTGTTTGATGGTTATACTCTGCAACACCTCGCCATCAAGACCCTTTAGCTCGACAACGGCACTGCGCTCCTCAAGCTCTTGGTTCTCCTCTACAATAAAGTTAAGGCTCTCCTCGCGCACTGCACGCGACTCGGCAAGGCTCAACCATGATGCCTCATCAGGAATAATAACATCATACTGTAGGTTTGTTGTGATCTTAACCACAACATCGCCGCCCTCGGCTTTGACTATGTAGTTACCCTCGCCATCGGTGGTAAATACTGGCTCTGCACCCTCCTGTGTAATAGTGATGCTATCCAACTCCTTACCCTCTGCATCTACAATAGAGATAACAGCACTACGCTGCTCAAGCTCCTCATTCTCCTCGACACTAAATGTCAGACTCTCCTCACGCACTGCACGCGACTCAGCAAGGCTCAACCATGATGCCTCATCAGGAATAACAACATTATATTCGAGATTTGTTGTAACCTTAACAACAACATCACCACCTTTAGCTTTAACGGTATAGTTACCATCGCCATTTACGGTAAACACACTCTCTTCTGGTTTCGAAGGCTTCTTACCTATTCCAACCATAATGTCGGAACATCCCACAGCAAACATGCAAGCGAGCGACAACAAAAGTAGTAGTCTTTTCATAATTATTCCTATATTAAAATTCATTCTATAAATTAGGTCAACAATAAACAACCTCGACCAATCTATAGAATACACATCTGTTTATTATCACTGTTCAAACAGCAGATGCAGGCACAGCAACATGCGCCACCTATCGCTTAACTACGACATTTCGAGCCTCCTGACGACCATCATCAGTAGTCACGACATCATACTCCACGCGCCAATTATGCTTCAAGGTGCGATACCCCTCCGTAACAATTGCCGTGAAGTGGACATAAGTATCTACACCCTCCTCCGAGGTTATAAAACCATAGCCTCGCTTATCATCGAACCACTTAACTTGCCCTTTCATAATAGTTAACGAGTTATTTAGTAGTCCAAAGTTACAAATTTTATTTGTGCAAACAACACTATTAAACGATTTTTTGCGTTCTATTTGTAGAATATCGAAAAAAAATATATATTTGTGCTGTACAATCTAAACTAAGTGATTATGAATATTAGATGGAAGGTAGCTCTATTGACACTGCTCGGATTTTCAGCATCTGCATGCTGTGGCACAAAGAAGGCGGCAAAGAGTGAAGATAAGAAAGAGGCAGATATTATCGTTAATGAGAATGAGGATCCACGCATTCAGCTAATGTATGGCGTGCCATTCCCTGATGGTAGCGTTGCGCGTCCTATTGACGAGAATGGCAACCCTATAGCAGAGACTCCAGCAGCGGAGAAGGGCGCAGTGCGCTTCCCTGATGGTAGCTACGCCAAGCCTCTCAGCGAGGAGCAGGCAAAGCAGCTTACCGAAGAGTTAGAGAAGGAGGAGGCTGCAAGAAAGAGTGAGAGCACAGAGCAGTAATCATTGGTAAGGTGAAAGGTAAACATATAAGCATCCGCACACGCCTGGGTCTTAAGCTCTTCAAGGGCATGTACAACGGCGTTGTGGAGCGTCATAAGTTGCGTACACTCTTTTGGGAGTGTACGCTTCGTTGTAATCTACGATGCAGGCATTGCGGTAGCGACTGTCGCACGGATGCCAAAGAGTTGGATATGCCCCTTGAGGACTTTCTCAAGGTCTTGGACACCGAAGTTACGCCCAATGTCAACCCACGCGATGTACTTATCATCTTTTCGGGTGGCGAGGTGCTTGTGCGTAAGGACTTGGAGGATGCAGGACGCGAGGTTACACGCCGAGGATATATGTGGGGCATGGTGACTAATGGTCTCAGCCTCAGCCGTGAGCGACTACACTCTTTAGTAGATGCGGGACTTAGGTCCGTATCTGTAAGTTTCGATGGCTTTGCAGAGGTACACAACGATATACGCCAAAACCCCGAGAGTTTTGAGCGTGCCCGCAAAGCAATAGGTTATATCCGCGAGGTAGAGGGGCTTACCTACGATGTTATCACCTGTGTGACACCCGCGATGATTGACCGTCTGGAGGAGTGGAAGGAGTTCCTCATTAGCGAGGGCATAGGCCACTGGCGCATCTTCTCAATCTTTCCTGCGGGGCGTGCCAAGCATGACAATAAATTAAACCTCACACCCGAGCAGTTTAGATACCTCATGGAGTTTATACGCCGCACACGCAAAGAGGGACGCATCGAGCTTAACTACGCCTGCGAAGGTTTCCTTGGCGGCTACGAGACCGAGGTGCGTGACCACTTCTACATGTGTAATGCAGGTGTTACGGTAGCCTCTATTCGTGTCAATGGCGACATCTCGGGCTGCACAAGCGTCAGAGGCAACTACGCTCAGGGGAACATCTACCGCGATAGCTTCTGGGAGGTATGGCAAACACGATTTAAGCCCTTCCGCGACCGCGAGTGGACCAAGACGGATGAGTGCAAAGAGTGCAAAGTTTGGGAGTTCTGCCGTGGCGGCGGCATGCACCTTAGGGATGACGATGGCAAGCTTATGTATTGCCACTATAACATGTTAAAATAGTATGGGGCTGACTAAAAAGTTACTTAGCCAGTCCCCATAATAACCTAAGAGAGTGAATAAAAAGATGTAGTTTTAGGCTTAAGTCCCTTTTCACCGCTCACGCTCGGCATAGTCTGCAAGCAGCCTCTGCTCTCACTTAATCGCGGCGCTGCGAAGCCC
>JAZRRF010000041.1:0-20587 GCA_045650465.1 Alistipes sp. | reverse complement strand
CCCATTCGGGGCAATGAGCTTGGTGCCGAAGATGACCCCTTATCACAAGAAAGAACCCAATTTCTTGTTAGAAGGGCGTCAGATTTGAGGATTTGTCGCAGGCTGAAAAAGCGGAGTTTACTTGAAGTAAATGAGCATTTTTCAGACAAGCAAAGCACCGAAGATGACCCCTTATCACAAGAAATTCAAGAAATTATTTGTCACCACCCATCAAGAACGAGAACGACCCAATATTCTTAAGGGCAATACAAGTACCGCGAGCGATAGCACGAAGTGGATCCTCGGCGATATGCACTGGGAGACCTGATTTCTTTGATAGACGCTGGTCAAGACCCTTGATAAGGGCACCACCTCCTGCGAGGTAGATACCGTTCTTCACGACATCTGAGTAGAGCTCTGGTGGCATCTCCTCGAGCACATCCATAAGTGCGTTATCGAGCTTCACAAGTGACTTATCGAGAGCGTAGGCAATCTCGCTATAGTTAAGTGTTACAGTCTGTGGGAGGTTTGTAAGCATGTTTGAACCTGTGAAGATGTAGTCCTCAGGCTCGTTCTCAAGCTCAGGCACCGCAGCACCGATAGCACACTTGATATCCTCGGCTGTTCGCTCACCGATACGGATGCCGTGCTGCTGGCGAATGTAGTTCTGAATATCGTTAGTGAAGACATCGCCCGCAACATTTATAGACTTTGAGCATACGATACCGCCCAACGAGATACAAGCGATCTCAGATGTACCACCACCGATATCGATGATAAGGTTACCCTCTGGAGCCTCCACATCAAGACCTGCACCGAGTGCTGCTGCCATAGGCTCGAAGATAAGGTATATCTCGCGACCACCAGCATGCTGTGCTGAGTCACGCACGGCACGAATCTCGACATTTGTAGAGCCTGAAGGGATACAAATCATCATACGCAATGATGGAGTGAACATGCCGCGTGCAGCACCCACCTTCTTGATAAGGCCTCGGAGCATAAGCTCTGTAGCCTCGAAGTCGGCGATAACGCCATCCTTCAATGGGCGGATAGTGCGGATGTTAGAGTGAGTCTTACCATCCATCAAACGCGCCTTGTGACCTATGGCCATAAGGTCGCCAGTTTTGATGCTGAGAGCCACAATCGAAGGCTCGTCAACCACAACTTTGCCGTTGTGCATAATCAGTGTATTGGCCGTACCGAGGTCAATCGCCAAGTCCTGATAGAATGAAAATAGTCCCATATATATCTGTTTTTATTATTCAACACCACATAATGACACATCAAAGCCCAAATTTATATCACGAACACCCGATAAAAAAGTAAAATATCCAACTTTTACATTATAGAGCGCAAGTAATTATCACACAGCAACTTAGCTTATCAGTGGTCAAAACATAACATTACTTCATCGCAAAGATAGGAAAAAGATATGGAGATTTTGCAAGAGTTTTCACATTTTTTTTGTTAATTTTGTGAATAATTTTTTGCTTATGGACACAAACAAGAGTCCCAAGTGCGCCGTACTGGGCTACGGCAGTTGGGCAACAGCAATTGTAAAGACGCTAACAGTAAACCACCACCATGTAGATTGGTTGGTGCTAAATGAGGATATTCGTGAGTCGCTACTAACACTTAGCCGCAACCCAAAATATTTGCCATGGTGCTATATCGATCGAGAGTTTTTCACACCTTCGGCAGATATCAACGAAGTGGTGCGCGATGCAGATATAGTAATTCTTGCTATGCCATCTGCATTTCTTAAGAAGTTCTTAGAGCCACTCACCGTGAGTCTTGAGGATAAGATTGTGGTGTCAGCAGTCAAGGGTATCATCCCAGGCGACTACCTCACCATTGTTGAGCATATGAACCGCTACTACGATGTGCCTATGCAGAACTTAGCCGTGGTTACAGGGCCATCGCATGCCGAGGAGGTGGGTCAGTGCCAGCTATCCTACCTTACTGTAGCTGCGGAGGATAATGCCACTGCGGAGCGCGTACGCGATGTACTATCTAACGAGTACTTCCGTTGCAGCATCTCGAACGATGTTTTGGGTGTTGAGGTAGCTGCCATCATGAAGAATGTCTATGCCTTGGCTGTAGGTATCGCTGTAGGTTTGCGCTATGGTGATAATTTCCTCTCTGTGCTTATATCGTGCTGTGCATGTGAGATGAAACGATTTATCGATGAGGCAGTGCCTATGGAGGGCCGAAACATCAACTCTGCGGCATATATGGGTGACCTGCTTGTAACCTGCTACTCGCCGCTTAGCCGCAACCGCCGTCTTGGCACGCTTTTGGGTAAAGGTTGTACGGTTAAGAGTGCGCTTAACGAGATGACTATGGTAGCTGAGGGTTACTATGCTGCGGAGTGTATTCGCCGTAGCTCTATGCGTCGCAACATCGAGATGCCAATTGCCGACATGGTATGGGAGGTGTTATACAACCGTGCTTCGCCACGCGATGCTATGAAGGCGCTCACACAGATACTTCACTAATAAACAATTTAAACAGCATATTCTATGAAACTTATCAATTTTGAGGCAAAGCATAGTGGCATAGCCATCACCGAGGCTATGCAGGCAGAGGCGGCACGCGCCAACGCACTATTACACTCTGGCGAGGGTGCAGGTAATGATTTCTTGGGCTGGGTAAACCTTCCATCGTCTATTTCAGATGCCGACTTGGAGGAGATTAAGGCTGTTGCAAGCAACCTACGCAAGCGCGCAGAGGTTGTTATATGTATAGGTATCGGTGGTTCATACCTCGGTGCTAAGGCTGTGTTGGAGGCTATGTCGAACTCATTTGAGTCGCTCAAGAAGCGTCACGACAACCCTACAGTAGTCTTTGCGGGCGAGAACATCTCTGAGGACTACACCTACGAGCTTATGGATGCCGTTAAGGAGTACTCCATAGCCGCTATCGTTATATCAAAGTCTGGTACTACCACCGAGCCAGCTATCGCCTTCCGCCTTATCAAGGCAGAGATTGAGCGCCGCTATGGCAAGGAGGAGGCTGCCGAGCGTATCGTGGCTATCACAGACAAGGCTCGTGGCGCACTTAAGACCCTTGCGACACAGGAGGGCTACCCAACATTCGTTATCGAGGATAATGTGGGTGGTCGCTACTCAGTGCTTTCACCTGTAGGTTTGTTGCCTTTGGCAGTTGCGGGTGTCGATGTAGATGCCTTTGTTGAGGGCGCACGCGATATGGAGCGCCTAACATCCGAGGCTACACCTATCGAGGAGAACCCAGCAGCGCAGTATGCTATCGTGCGTAACGAGTTGTATAAGGCTGGTAAGAAGATTGAGATCTTGGGATCATACGAGCCTAAGTTGCAGTATATCGCCGAGTGGTGGAAGCAGCTCTACGGCGAGTCTGAGGGCAAGGAGGGCAAGGGTATCTTCCCTGCAAGCGTAACCCTCACAGCCGACTTGCACTCTATGGGTCAGTATATCCAGGAGGGTGAGCGCACCTTGTTTGAGACTATTATCTCGGTTAAGAACTCTAAGTATGAGGTTAAGGTGGAGTCTGACGAGGCTAACCTTGACGGTCTTAACTTCCTCACAGGCAAGCGCCTATCGGAGATTAACAAGATGGCAGAGCTTGGCGTACGCCTTGCACACTTGGATGGTGGCGTACCTAACCTCGTTATCGAGATTGAGCGTATCGACGAGCGCACTATCGGTCAGTTGCTCTACTTCTTCGAGAAGGGCTGCGGCATAAGCGGCTATATGCTTGGTGTTAACCCATTCGACCAGCCAGGTGTCGAGGCCTACAAGAAGAATATGTTTGCCCTACTCGACAAGCCAGGCTACGAGGAGGAGTCGAAGAAGATTAAGGCGAGACTATAATAAAATTAGGTTGGCAGTTGCCAACCTAATTTTATTTTAAGTGAAAACTGAACTTTGCGAATAAGGCGAGAGCAGAGCAAGTTTACTTGTTTTGCCGAGCCATAGCAAAGTAGAGACATTACGAAGTTTTGTCTCAAAAGTGTGGTGCCTGCGGCGTGTGTTTATCAGCGTCATTCTAAACGAAGTGAAGAATCTCTCGGTTAGCACATACTTTCAACCCCGTATAGACCTTGAGATCCTTCGCTACGCTCAGGATGACAGTGTAATAATTAGTAATGAGAAATTAGTAATTAGTAATCTTAAAAGTCTGCGACTTTTATTAGTGGGTTTAGAGGATATAGAAGTTATTGATATTCATTCCTTAATCTCACTAATTTTCCCAATAAAAAGCAACGCTTTTTAACATTACTAATTACTCAATACTAATTACTAATTAAAACAATAGGTGTTCCCAAAACGGGAACACCTATTGTTTTCTGCACACGCTATAAGCCGAGTTCTGTACCTCCGAAGAGGCCTCTATCATTTATCTACGACTGTGGTCACCCACAGCCTCCAGCAACCTACCCCCCGACATCGGACGAGCAACCCTTAATTGTCGGTGTACATGGTCTTGCAACCCACGAGGCGCACAGCCGAGGCGTATTGCTACCCTCGCGGTGGGCTCTTACCCCGCCTTCTCACCCTTACCCTTGCGGGCGGTTATTTTCTTCTACGCTACTATACCCTCACGGATATCAAGCCGTTAACTTGCGTGGTGCTCTGCGTTGCTCGGACTTTCCTCCCCCACCTTGCGGTGGCAGCGATAGAGCGCGCATGCCGCGACAAAGGTACAAAAAAAGTGGAAACGACAAACACCCGCAACAAAAAAACGACCCCCGAAGGAGTCGTTTTTCGTATAGAGTTATTCAGATTACTGAAGAACAGGACCGTTAGCAGTCAAATGCCAACGCTTGTACATTACAGCACCAACCTCACCATTAACATAGATATTATCTGGTGATACATTGAATGCCTCAATAGCAGCGTTCATAGCATCAACATGAGCCTGTGTAAGCTCAGATACATTAGCTACATTGTATGCAGCCTCAATCTGTGGCTCAGCACTACCCTTAGCAAAATCTGTAAGATTAGTTACTGCATAGCTTGCAGCGATACAGTTACCATAAAGACCATTGTTCTTGCCACAATTACCAATGAATGAAGCGGCATTTTTAGCATTAACCTGAGCCAAAGATGTACAACCGATAATCCAACCACGGGTGTTAAGGTGGCTCGAGTTATCACGAAGGGTATGTCCTGCAATACCGCCTGCATAACCGTTAGTTGCCTTAACAATAGCCTTATCAGTTGAAACACAACCAATTACATAACCATCAGCATAACGGAAGTAAGAACAGTGTGAACCTACGATACCACCAACCTGTGTTCTACCAATAACTGTAGCATTGCTTACACAGTTACCAATAACACAGCCATAGTTCCTACCTGCAATACCACCGATATTATGGTCACCCTCAACAGTAGTATTCTCATCAGTTGAGCATTCAACAACATAAGCCATCTTCTCGTTCTTCCACTCGCCTGATGCCAACTGAGTACGGTGATATACACGACCAGTGATTGCACCAACCATCTCAGTACCCTCGATTGTTGAATTAGTAACATGAATATTCTCAACTACAACACCGTTCTGAGCGTTACCTACAGCAGCACCAACTAATGTATTACCCTTGATTACAGCATCGTTGAATGTAAGATCCTTAACAAAACCACCATCGAAATCGTAAGTGAAGCCAATGAGACCTACATAGTTTGATGTAGTGTTGATGCGAAGACCTGAGATCTTCTTATTCTGACCATCAACCCAACCACGGTAACCATCAGGATAGTCGTTCACAACACCGCAAACAGGAATCCAGTTGCTACCAGATGCTACACCGTCAGTTACAGTAATCACCTCGTCAGTGAATACATAAGTCTCCTTAGCAGCATCAGCTACGATAGTCTTAGCAGGCATCTTGATGTTAGCCATAACCTTAAGACCGTATGCATTCTTATCGAAAGTAGCAGCATCGTAACCCTGAAGGTCCTCGAATGCAGAGATAGCACCATTGTTTACGATATATGCCCACTGGAGAAGACCCTGAGCAGAGTAAACCTCAGCGTGGTCAGCGAACAAGTCGATATTTTTTGCAACAACAACATCGAAGTAGTCGCCATTCTCGATTGCAGTGTAACCTGCAGCAACGAAGTTCATTGCTGGGCTCTCAGAAAGGCTCTCCTCTGGGTTGTACTTGTAGAAGCGACCACCAGAGATCTCGATAAGACCCTCCTGCTTCATGCTATCTACGAAGTTGATAGTGTAGCGGTGATCACCATTGTAAGGAGCAGCCTTGAACTCACCACCGAAGATGTTGATCTCACCACCGTTAGACTGGAATACAGTGCAAGAGTTAGTCTCGAAAAGACCCTCGCTAACAGTAAGAACACCACCCTCGTTTACAGAAGCGATATAACCGTCAGAGATTACAGCACCCTCACCAACGAAAGTCAAAGATGCGTTATCCAATACGCGAACGAAGATAGCATAGCGGTTATCGTTCTGAACATCTGAAGGAATCTCATACTTTAGAGTGTGACCGTTAAGGTCGATAACTGCGTCAGCAGCGCACTCGATAGTACCCTCCAAGTAGTGAGGAGCTGTAAGAGTAAGGTCCTCAGTCAAAGTGTACTTGCCACCGTTGATCAAAGTTTCAAGAAGGATGCGCTCCTTAAGGTTTACGCCCTCCTCGTTGTACTCTGAAGCGAAGTTGTCGTCGATAGTTACATTGATCTCAGTAGCAGTAGTCAAGACATTACCGATGATGGTAGTCAAGAAGTTACGCTGAACAGGAATCTCAGTGTTGAAGTTTGTAGTCTTGATAATCTGCTGCTCATCATATACAGACACCTGGAACTGAATAGTCTCCTGTGAGTCACCAGCAAGGATATAGTCAGTGAAGATTGTCATGTGAGTGTTACGATTCTTAGCATCAACATAATTATCGCTGTCATAACCAGCGGTGTATGCAGAAGCCTCAGGATCAGTGTATGAGCGTGTAAACGACTTTGTCTCATACGCACCATCGAATGTACCTGTTACGGCGTTGAAGATATTAGCGTTAGGAGCGCTATACTCAACAGTAACCTTAGCAGGAGTAACATTGTTGTTAATCTCAGCAAGGTCAGTAGCTACAACGCGCACCTTAGCGTAAGGACGAGTAAGCTCGATGTTGTCGGTGTTCTTAGATGCATTTGTTGGCTTGATATGCTTGCCAGCGAAGTATGCATCAGCAGACTCCTCGTTGATATCCTCGTTGATAAGCTCGATGTTAGCCAAAGTAGCACCGATACGGTGGTTAAGACCATCGTTAGTAAGCTTCTCAGCCTCAGTCCAAGCTGTAGCAGCACCATCAGCTACGAAATCAGCAAATACTACAAAACGGTAGTCGCGGTTCTGGATAAGGCGAAGGCTGAAAGATGCCTGCTCGTAGCTGTCGAATACCTTAACCATACGATCCTTAACAGGAGTAGGATTTGTAGCAACACCATACTCATCAGCATCGTAAACCTCCAAAGTGTAACGAAGGTCAACCTTTGACCAGTCAGTACCCTGGAAGTAGTCAACACCACCAAATGCACTGTCAAGAGCTTCCTGATTATCGCTTGTACCATCCTTAGCAGCACGGGTTGCACCCAACTCAGGAGCTGAAACTGCAATGCTATAATCTACCTCGCCACCCAAGTTAGCCTCAGGAGCAAAGTCCTTCTGACATGATGCCAAACCAAGCACCAATGCAGCGATTGCAAAAAACTTAGTTCTCATTATTGCCTTAATTTTACTTGCAACCTGTTATATACTTATATTTATATATAACAAGAGCATTACTATTTTGATAGAGTGAGAGCATAGCCCTTTTCGGGCCTGCTCTCACGATAAATATTCAACTGCTTAAAGCGCTAAATATCAAAGAATAAGTAGAATTGGCTACAACTTAGAAACAACCCAGTTAGAGCCGTTCTTAGTTGCAGTGCAACCCTCAGCAAGCCAAGCAGTAGGATCAAAGTTGAAAGTACCACCCTTGATGATTACCTGACCACCATTTGACAAAACAACCTTGTTATTAGATGCAGAACCGTTGAAAACACCACCCTCCACAATGATAGTTGCGTTATCAGCCCAGAAGAATGAGTTCTTAGCTCTGTCATTTGTGAAAGTACCATCCTTAACAGTGATAGTTGCACCGCTTCGTGCGCAGAAGATGTAGCGTGATGTACGCTCTGGCTTGTGGTTGATAGTACCATTCTCAAATACTACGTTAGCTTTATCGCCTGCATAAATACCAGCGCGAGTGAAGTTAGCGTTCTTGATGGTCACATCGTTCTCACCAGAAATCTCAAGAGCATACCAATATGAACTTGCAGTAGAACCAGCGTTAAGAACATTGTTCTGGAAATCGATAGTAGCGTCACGGTTAATCTCGAAGCCCTGACCTACAAAATCAATTCCACCTTCAACCTCAACCTGAAGCTCATTCAAATCATCGTTATCAAGAAGCATCTGAAGATCATGTGCAGATTCTACAATATACTCCTCATCCTCTGCATAGTTGATAGTCTTAACATCGCCAGTGAACTCACGAGAGAAATTAGCAAGGTTAGCGTGAGTGTAAGGCTGATCACGCCAGATGCTGTTGATAGCAGCCTCCTTGTTATCACCTACATTGAACACAACATGATAGAACGAATGGTTACCAACCTTAAGCATTACACCCTCAACATTCTCAGCACATGTGTTGTTAGTGAACTGAACATAACCATCAGTATCAGCACCGAAACCAAGAACATCAACGATAGGCTTAGTGTTGCCCTCGAATGTACAACCGTCAACAACAACATTAGCGCGTGTACGGATAGCACGGTTACCATTGAACTTACAGTTCTCAAATGTTACACGCTCAGAAGCGTTGTTATCCTTGTTGTAGATAGCGTAAACAGCCTCAGTCATACCCTCGAATACACAGTTATTGAAACCTACAGCAGAAGCGTAGATTACAACGATACCATTCTTGTTAGTCTGACCGTTAGGAGCACCCTTCTCAGTCTCATCGTTAACAACGAACTTAATGTTCTCGAAAGTAGTGTTATCGCTACCAGCGATGATACCTACCTTACCAGTGATTGTTGCACCATTACCAAGACCCTTGATATTGATATCCTTGTTGATAAGGAAGATACCCTCACAGTTGCAACCTGCAGCTACATAGATAGTCTCACCCTTAGCAGCTGCGTCGATAGCCTGCTGCAATGAGAAAGCATCATAAGCAATCTTAACCTCGCTTGGGAATACCAAGAAGTCACCATCAGTGTCAAACTTGAAAGTACCCTGTGGAGGAGCTACGAATGCAGCATCATCCTCACCCTTAGTGAAGATTACATGGTAACCTGGAGCGTTCAACTTAGAGCTATTGATAGTAAGGTTATAGTTACCTGCAGACAACCTACGAACGATAACTGGCATAGAAGCTGTAATCTCAACACCATCAGCAATAACATCACCACCTGGCTCGCCACGGAAACCGTAGCCAAGATTATTGAATACAGACTGCTTAACAACACAGTTCAATGAAGTACCGAATGAGATACCATTATTAGCAACTACATCAACATACTCAACAGCAACACCATTACAACCGTAAAGCTGCATGAATGAGTGACCTGCAGTCATAACACAGTTCTCAACAACGATGTTCTTAGACTGACGCAACTTCATTGCTACAGAGTTCTCACCCAAGTTAAATGTACAACCCTTAACTGTGATATTGTGAGCGTAGTTGTAGTTCTTACCATACTTCTTATTATCGTTTGCATCGATAACATTGATACCAGTCTTAGTAGTCTCGAAGTTGATGTTCTGAAGAGTTACGCTATCTGGATGAGCCTGACGAGCATCACCGTTGATCTCGATAATACCATCATACTTGTGGTTACCACCGTCGATAAGATAGTGTACACCCTCCTTCTGATTGATAAGTACATTACCCTCGATATCATCAGAGAAGAGGATAGTCTGACCATTCTGGTAAGCATCAATAGCATCCTGAAGCTGCTCAGCAGTACCAACGAATACGATAGCTGGGTTGTAGTAACCGCGGAAGTTGTCGTCGATAGTTACATTGATCTCAGTAGCTGTAGTCAAGACATTACCGATGATAGTAGTCAAGTAGTTACGCTGAACAGGAATCTCTGTGTTGAAGTAAGTAGTCTTGATAGGCTTGTTGTTCTGATCAAGAACAGTTACATCAAACTGGATAGGCTTCTGCTCGTCAACTGCAAGGATATAGTCAGTGAAGAGAGTCTTGTGAGTAAAGCGTGTCTCCTCGCCATTAACAGTTACGAACTTCTCAGTATATGCATCGTAACCAGCAGTGTACTTATCAGACTCCTCGTATGTACGCTCGAACTTCTCGGTGTTAACACCAGAGATAGTACCGTCAACAGCGTTGAATACCTGTGCGTTAGGAGCGTAGTACTTAACCAAAACCTTTGCAGGAGTTGAGTTGTTGTTAAGCTCAGCAAGGTCAGTAGCTACAACGCGAACCTTAGCGTAAGGACGAGTAAGCTCGATAGTATCCTCGTTCTTAGATGCGTTTGTAGGAACGATGTGCTTACCAGCGAAGTATGCATCAGCAGACTCGTTGTTGATCTGCTCGTTGATAAGAGCGATCTCCTTCAAAGTCTTAGGGAAGCTGTGGTTAAGACCATCCTTAGTAAGCTGATCTGCCTCAGTCCAAGCTGCAGCACCCTCAGCTACGAAATCAGCAAATACTACGAAACGGTAGTTACGGTTCTGGATAAGGCGAAGATCGAAAGATGCCTGCTCGTAGCTATCGAATACCTTAACCATACGATCCTTTACAGGAGTCTCGCTTGTAGCGTTACCCTTATCATCAGCATCGTAAACCTCCAAAGTGTAACGAAGGTCAACAGTTGTCCAGTCAGTACCCTGGAAGTAGTCAACACCACCAAACGCACTGTCAAGAGCATTCTGATCATCGTTTGTACCATTCTCAGCAGCACGAGTCATTACCAACTCAGGAGCTGAAACTGAAAGACGATAATCTACCTCGCCACCCAAGTTAGCCTCAGGAGCGAAATCCTTCTGACATGATGCCAAACCTAGCACCAATGCAGCGATTGCAAAAAATCTTGCTTTCATAGTTTTAAAAAATTAGTTAATAAATAAAATAAAATTTAGTAAATTTATCTCGTATCTCAACATTTTTCTGTCACCATATAGGTATAAAGCCACCAAAACCTCCGAAGCCAACAACCCCGAAGCACGACAAAACATTGCCTAAAATTAGGACACCTAACCTATATAATAATCAAACACACAGTGGGTTGCAAAAAGTGCGCCACCCGTTACACATCTAAAATGTATATCTACATCGATAAACATAGTGCAAATATAGTATTTTTTCGACAATCTGCAAATGATGATAGGTATTATTTTTTGTCCAATATTTCACCCCCCCCCCCGTAAAAATAGCGATTTTTTACCTTTTATTAGCGATATTATGTTATGGGGAGTTGGTGGTTGGGGTGCAGACAACCTTACTATTCAAACAAGAGACCTCAGAGACGAAAGAGACGGAAAGAGACCACAGAGACGAAAGAGACGGAAAGGGACGAAAACTGCCCCAAGATTACTCTCAGGGCAGCACAACCTAATTTCTTGTCAGAAGAGGGAATAATAATTAGTAATTAGTAGAGAGTAATTAGTAATAGTTTCGCTTAGAACAAGCGATATATTAACATACAGGTCAGCACGCCCCAATTTCTTGTCAGAAGGGGAAATAATAATTAGTAATTAGTAGAGAGTAATTAGTAATAGTTGTCGGTTGTTACAAGCGAAATTAACAAAACTTTCAGGGCTGCACGACCAAATTTCTTGTCAGAAGGGGTTAGATTTGGCTCTGACACGAAAAATGGCGGTTGGGAAATACTAAGCGTATTTCCCATTCGCCATTTTGACTGAAGAGTCGAAGATGACCCCTTATCACAAGAAATTCAAGAAATTAGCGTTCAATATCCTTGAAATAACGATAAGTCGCTACTCGTAGCTCCTCAGCTGCAGGATCGTCACAGACGATGATACCTGCCTTGTGAAGCTGGAGTGCTGAGATTGTCCACTGATGGTTGTAGCTTCCCTCGATGCCATGGCGTAGGGCGCGTGCCTTCTTACGACCTGTAGCGAGGATAAGCACCTTGCGGGCATCCATGATTGTACCCACACCCACGGTAAGTGCGCGTGTTGGCACCTGTGAGATATCACCACCAAAGAAGCGTGAGTTCACGGCGATGGTATCAGGCGTAAGGGTCTTGATGCGTGTGCGTGACTCAAGCGATGAGAATGGCTCGTTAAAGGCAATATGACCATCCTCGCCTACGCCACCCATAAATAGGTCGATACCGCCTGCAGCAACGATAGCTGCCTCGTATGCCTCGCACTCAGCCTCCAAATCCGCTGCATTACCATTGAGGATATGGACATTCTCTCTCTGGATATCAATATGCGAGAAGAAGTTGCTCCACATAAATGAGTGGTAGCTCTCTGGGTGCTCCTCTGCAAGACCGATATACTCATCCATATTGAAGGTCACAACATTCTTAAACGATACCTCACCCGCCTTATGTAGGCGAATAAGTTCCTTGTATGTCTCGAGTGGTGTTGAACCCGTAGGCAAGCCAAGTACAAATGGTGCATCAGTAATTGATGCCTTAGCCTTAATCTGCTCAACGATATATGCTGCTGCCCACTGTGCCACCTCCTTAGAGGTATCCTTGATTATTACTCTCATTGTTTATTGTTTTATTTTACTAATTACCAACATATTAGAAGTTGTATAATTGAGATTGATTTTAGGCGCACGCCATTTTTGAAACCGGAGTTTACTATGCGTAAATGAGGATTTCAAAAATTAGTGCAACGCCAAAGCAATCCAATTAGGCAACTTCGCTAAAACATCTTTACAAATACCTCTATAGCCTGATACTCCGCCATACCGAGTTTATCGTATAGTTTGGCTGTGTTCTGAGTACGCTCCTCGGCACGCTGCCAGAACTCTCGGGTATCACTACCAGGGAATGGCACAATATCCTTCTGAGATAGGTGACGATAGATAGCGTGGCGTTTCTTAAGCATCTCATCAGGAGATAGTGGCACTGCCATATCCACAAGACCTAAGTTCCACTCCATCCACGCACCACGATAGAGCCATAGATGACAATCCTCACGCCAATCATCATTATGCGTAACCTCAAGGGCATGAAGAATAGCCTCCATACATGTGCGGTGTGTGCCGTGAGGGTCGGCAAGGTCTCCAGCTGCATATATTTGGTGTGGACGCACCTCGCGAAGGAGATTTACAATAATCTCTATATCATTATCCGTTAGAGCACCCTTCTTAATACCTCCAGTCTCATAAAAAGGAAGGTTGAGGAAGTGGGCATTAGTATCGGGATTAAGACCAAAAGAACGCACCGCAGCACGCGCCTCAGCACGGCGGATAGCACCCTTAATATCGAGCAACCTACGAGGCTCAGGCATACCACGCTCCTTACTCTTGATGATCTGATCCACCTCCTTGTAGTTATCCCCCAAACCAAGCTCCTTGGCAGTATCGACATTTTGCAACACCACATCATCATGTACAGCAACATTTCCAGAGGTTTGGTATGCTACATGCACATCATGACCCTGCTCAACAAGACGAATGAAAGTACCACCCATAGAGATTACATCATCATCAGGGTGTGGCGAGAAAATAAGCACACGCTTAGGATATGGCAACGAAGGCGCAGGACGCGTAGAGTCATCAGCATTAGGCTTACCTCCAGGCCAGCCAGTGATGGTGTGCTGTAGGTCGTTGAATACGCGGATATTAACCTTGTCGTATGTACCGCAGCTCTCCAGGAGCTGACCAAGCGAATTTTCGATATAATCCTTGTATGTGAGTTTAAGGATAGGCTTATTAACTATACCACATAGCCATACCACAGCCTTTCGCACAAACTTTGGCGTCCAGTCACAAGGACCTACAAGCCATGGCGTCTGCTCGCGGGTGAGCTTCTCAGCCGCTGTCTCATCTATTACAAGCTCTATGTTGGAGTGCTCCTGTAGATGACTTGCTGGCACTTTATCAGTGATCCCACCTTCAACAATCTGCAATACTGCATCTGCTTTATCCTCACCCCAAGCCATGAGGATGATGCGGTCTGCACGCATAATGGTACCTATACCCATCGTAATACCCATCTTTGGTGTATTCTCCAAACCAAAGAAGAGCGATGACTGCGTCTTACGCGAGTTGTGTGAAAGCTCCACAAGACGAGTGTGTGACTTGGCATAGGAGCCTTGCTCATTAAAACCTATCTGTCCCTGCTCTCCAAAGCCTATAATCATAAGGTCTATTTTGCGAATAGACTTCTCATACTCGGCACAATAGTCCGACACCTCGCGCTCCGAAACAGTACCATCGAGCATGTGTACATTCTCAGGCGCTATGTCTATATGTGTAAGGAAATCATCGTAGATACGGAAGTTACGACTCTGCTGCTCGGTGCGGTGTATAGGATAGAACTCATCGAGCGAATAGACCGCCACATTCTTAAACGACACCTCGCCCGCCTGATAACGGCGTACAAGCTCTCGGTAGAGACCCAACGGTGTACGACCGGTTGTAAGACCAAGCACAAACGGTGGCAACTCCTCATAAATGTCTCGCGCCGAGGCATTCTCACTGTGATTCTGTATCATGCGGCAGATGATATCCGCAACATACTGCACACCGTTAAACTCGTTTTCAAAGACACGAGTCTGCATACGCTCATAACGATGGATAATATCCTTGGGAGCACCATCCTTAATGAGTCCACCATCCTTTGGAAGTTGATATTTGCTATTATTCATATTATCTTATGTTATTATCTCAATACACAAATCTCGTTCAAAGATATAAAAAAATTGGCAACCACACACCAATATATCCCTATTTTTTTCGAGACGAGAGAGACGGGAGGGACGGGAGCGAGGTCGGGGATCAGCGTTGTCGCTATCGTGCGCTCCGCACTGTCGTGCGTTGTCCGAGACTTCGCTTCTGTCTCTTTCGTCTTTTTTGTCCCTTGTTATTTTGGGACGAGAGGGACAAGAGAGACGATAGCGACAGGAGCGAGGATGAGTATCGGCGGCGGTGCGGTGAAGTGCGGTGGGTCGATAAAGAGAAAGCCCGGATGGGACATACTTGATGTATTTCCCATTCGGGCTTTGGATTTAGAGGTCGCAGATGTCCCCTTATCAGTCGCAGACTTTTAACAAAATAAACCTAACCACCTGCACGACCCAATTTCTTGTCAGAAGTCGTGAGATGTGGTGCATCGCAAAATAAAACACTCTGGGATAGTACATATAGTACAGCCCAGAGTGTTGTTTTTGGGATGTGCCGCAGATTACGGCTTATCACAAGAAATTATGCGTTTGTAACACGCTCCAACCACTTAACCATACCAAGCATAACACCCATAGAGATAAGGCAGAATGCTGCGAATACTGCCCAGCACATCCACTGCTCTGGGAAAGTGTTAAGCATAGTTACACCGATAGCGATGAAGAGGTTACCGATAGCTGTAGCTGTGAGCCACAAAGCCTGACAGATACCCTGAAGATGGCGTGGAGCAATCTTAGATACGAATGAAAGACCAAGTGGAGAGATGAACAACTCAGCAACAGTAAGGAAGAAGTATGTAAGGATAAGCACCAATGGGCTTGTCTTCATTGCAACCTTAACTGCCTCAGAGAGACCCTGGAACTCCAAACCTGATGGGTACTCGTGTGCGATAGCTACGATAGCCAAGAAGATATAAGCACATGCTGCAAGGAACATACCGATAACAATCTTTCGTGGTGTTGAAACCTCCTTACCACGGCTTGCAAGTGAAGCAAATACCCACATAATGATTGGGGTTAGCAAAATCACGAATAGTGGGTTGATACACTGCCAAATCTCTGGTGGAATAGCATCAGTAGCAACGAAGTCACGAGCAAATACTGAGAGTGACTGACCGTTCTGGTGGAATGAGAACCAGAAGAATACAGCTACGCCAAGCACTGCGAACAATGCATATAGACGCTGCTTGATCTCCTTAGCATTTGCTGCCTTCTCCTCTGCTGAGTACTCTGCAACTGCAGCCTTCTCCTTCTTAGCTGGATTAGGCAAGTTCTTCTTAATGCAGATGAAGATAATCAAAGAGGTAAGCATTGCAACAACAGATGCGATGAATGAGAAGTGAACACCTGTGTTGAAGATGTTAAGGTAGCTATCGCAGAATGCACCATCGATAACGCCTGTATAACCAGCCTCAGAAGCGAGCTTTGTAAGGTTCTCCATATCTGTAGCTGCCATAGCGTTAGCATCGTTTAGATACATGTGGCAAAGGCGTGGAAGGTCTGCATTGTATGCAAGATCATGCATCTTTAGCCATGCGCTACGAAGCAATGGAGCAACGAATGGAGCGATAACACCACCAATGTTGATGAATACATAGAAGATCTGGAAACCTGTATCACGCTTAGACTTAGCCTCAGCAAGAGCCTCAGGACCACGCTTAGCTGCCTCAGCCTCGAAGTTATCATACATCTGACCAACGATAGCCTGCAAGTTACCCTTGAACAAACCGTTACCAAATGCGATGATGAACAATGCTACGCAAGTGAAGATCAACACCCATGACATGCCTGATGTCTCGGCAAATACTGGGATTGACAACATACCATAACCCAAGGCCATCACTACAAGACCTGCGATGATAGTACCCTTGAAGTTCTGTGTGCGGTCTGCAATGATACCACCTGGAAGGCTAAGCACATAGATCAAGAAATAGAACACTGCATAGATCCAACCTGCTGCATCGTCGCTGATACCGAACTTAGAGCAGATGAACAACAAAAGAACAGCGTTCATGATGTAGTAACCAAAACGCTCACCCATGTTACTCAACGCAGCTGCGATGAGACCCTTTGGATGCTCTGTCTTCGCCTTTCTGATGTAGAATACCAAGAATGGTATTACCACAATCAAGATAGCAAACAAAATCATCATAGGACGATTAGTCTGCCAAAGATTTGCAATAAACGACATAAAAATAAAAATTAAGTTAGTAAAAAAATATGTTTCAATACCACTATTATATATCACAGCATCAGCCACCAACAAGAGATTATGAACAAATTTCGCACCCTTTTGTTAGCGAATTAACACCATAATATAGGGCAAAGATACAAAGTTTTTTCATATCTTTGCTAAAAATAAACTAAAATTATATGAAAGAGCGCAATTATACACTTCCTATAGTTGAAAATGACGAGTGGTTAAAGCCTGTAGAAGAGGAGATTAACCGCCGACATGATATGTACACAGCGCGATTGGAGGATATAGAAAAATCGGCAGGGTCAATTGTCAATTACGCCAATGGTCACCACTACTATGGCTGGCAATATGATAGCATCATGCAGGGATGGTGGTTTAGAGAGTGGCTTCCAAAGGCTAAGGATGTCTATATCTTTGGTGACTTCAACAACTGGCAACGCACAGAGCTACGCCTCGAGCGCAACCGTGAGGGCGTATGGAGCATTTTTCTACCTGATGCTATGTATGGAGAGCGTCTGACGGATGGCTCACTCTACAAGATACATGTTCATGGCGATAATGGCTGGCATGACCGCATACCTGCATATGCTAAGCGTGCGATACAGGATGACAAGACAAAGAACTTCACTGCGCAGTTCGTAATCGACAAGCCTTACGATTGGAAACATGACGATTTCCGCGCTCCTAAGGTAGGAGAGCTTATCATATATGAAGCTCATGTGGGTATGGCACAGGAAAAGGAGGGTGTGGGCTCATATATTGAGTTCCGCGACCTTATTCTTCCACGCATCAAGGAGGCTGGTTACAACGCTGTGCAGCTTATGGCTATTGCCGAGCACCCCTACTATGGCTCGTTTGGCTACCATGTATCAAACTTCTTTGCCCCATCGTCTCGCTTTGGCACTCCTGATGAGCTACGCTCACTCGTTGACCGCGCACATGAACTTGGCATAGCTGTAATCATGGATCTCGTACATGCGCACTATGTTAAGAATATTGACGAGGGTATCAACGAACTTGATGGCTCAAGCTACCACTACTCAAAGGCGGGAGATGCTGGTTATCAGAAATACTGGGACTCTAAAATTTTCGACTACGGCAAGCGCGAGGTGGAGCACTTCCTGCTCTCGAATGTCAAGTATTGGTTGGAGGAGTATCACTTCGATGGCTACCGCTTTGATGGTGTAACATCCATGCTATACCACCACCATGGATATGTGGAGTTCGACTGCCGCGAACGCTTCTTCGACGAGGGCGTTGATAGGGATGCTATCACCTACCTCACCCTTGCCAATAAACTCATTCATGATCTACGCCCCGATGCTATAACTATTGCTGAGGATGTAAGCGGCATGCCTGGCTCATGCGTAAAGCCTGAGGATGGCGGTATGGGCTTCGACTACCGCTTGGGCATGGCAATACCAGACTACTGGATTAAGCTACTTAAGGAGCAGAAGGACGAGGATTGGAATATCTGGGAGATGTGGTCTCAAATGACCAACCGCCTACCATCGGTGCGCACCGTAGCCTACGCCGAGAGCCACGACCAAGCGCTTGTGGGTGATAAAACCTTAGCCTTCCGACTTATGGATAAGGAGATGTACTTCGCCATGGATCGTAAATCCGAGAACCTCACTATTGACCGCGGTATGGCACTACATAAGATGATACGCCTTATGACCATAACAACAGGAGGCGAGGCATACCTTAATTTTATGGGTAACGAGTTCGGACACCCTGAGTGGATTGACTTTCCACGCGAGGGTAACGGATGGTCATATCAGCATGCACGCCGTCAGTGGTCCCTTGCAGATAATGGTCTATTGCGATACTCGCATCTTGCCGAGTTCGACAAGGCGATGATTGAGATGGTCAAGGAGTATGGTGTATTGGGAGATGGCTATCCATACAACCATATGATGGATGAGAATAACAAGACTATGGTCTATTCACACAAGGGATTGCTCTTTGTGCTTAACTGGCACCCTACAGCCTCTATACCTAACTACGAGCTATGTGTGCCATGGGCGGGCAAATATACACTCGTTATATCATCCGATGAGGAGCGTTTCGGAGGTCATGAGCGTGCAGAGGTCATGAGCGAGCACTTCACCACAACCCATAAGCGCGAAGATGGCTCGGAGTACTATACAATAAACATATACAACACCTCGCGTACAGCTATGGTGTTTAAGTGGGAGGAGTAATATATTAAACGATGATTAGAAAATATTTAAGTATTGTGGCACTGCTTGCTGCAAGCGTCACAGCGTATGGAGCATCAAAATTAACACCCCTTAACGACAACCCAGAGAGGGTCGTTGTGGCAGATGAGGAGAAGGCTACAGGTGATATGTCCGAGGCAAACCATATCATCATCTCCAAAGAGGATATGCGACTTAGACTCTACGACAGAGATAGCCTACTAATATGCAGTTTTCCTGTCTCTATAGGTCAGCACTATGGCGATAAGCAGGAACTGGGCGACATGAAGACCCCTGAAGGTAAGTTCTCCATTGTACAGATACAGCGCGCATCGCACTGGATGTACAACACAGCAAAGGAGAACATTAAAGGGTACTACGGCAATTGGTTTATACGCCTAAACACCAAGTATAGCGGCATAGGTATTCACGGTACACATGAGCCTGAACTTATAGGTCAGCGTAGCACCGAGGGTAGCATACGCCTCGACAACTACCACCTCGACAGTCTTCGTGCGATGATTGATGTGGGCATGATTGTCCGCATTGAAAGTTCACGCCTTGACAGAGAGGCAGATGGTAAGAGCCCTGAGCCTGAGGTTGTGGTAGAGGAGATACACCCTATTGCTGATGATAATGCAACACCAGTTATCGAGGAGCGTAGCGAGGAGGTCATTGCTGAGGTTGTAACGCCAGAGCCAGAGCAGAAGCAGGAGGTCAAGCCATCAGCCGAGGAGAAAAAAGCAAAAGAGGTGGAAGAGACACCAAACGATGAGCTATGGCACACTATCAAGGAGGGTGAGCTTGTAGGTCGTATAGCAGCGAGCTATGGCGTATCGCTTGCCGAGATTAAGCGTCTAAATCCTAATGTCAATGTTGACAGAGTATCTATAGGTCAGCGCATCAAGATTAGAGGCAAAGCACCTCAAAGTAACGAGCCTAAAGAGGCTAAGAACACCACAACAACCGAGAGTGGCGAGGTGTGGCATACAGTAGTGCAGGGCGACCTCTTGGGACGCATTGCAACAAAGTATGACACCAGCATCAAGCAGATCAAGAGCCTCAACCCAGGTCTTAACCCTGACAGAATTAGGATAGGTCAGAAGATTAGGGTTAAATAACATCAAGGGGCTGACTAAGTTACTTTTTAGTCAGCCCCTTAATGTTTAAATTAGTAATTAGTAGAGAGTAATTAGAAAAGATTAAAAGGCTATGCCTTTTTTGGGGAGGGGACGAGAGAGACCAGAGAGACCAGAGAGACCAGAGCGAGGACGGGTATCAGTCTGCGTTGTCACTATCG
>JAZRRF010000040.1:0-21376 GCA_045650465.1 Alistipes sp. | reverse complement strand
CTCATACCATCAGCAAACGGAGATATTTGTTTCGGTTGTGTCATAAGTCCGATGGGTGTTTGTCTGGATTCATTCAGGTTACACTTATCGGACTGCCAACAATGGCTTTACCCAAAATGTGGGAGGAAGGAAAATTTTCTTTGGGATATTGTTTGCAGTCATTTATGATTCCCTATCTTCCTATGGATTGTATCACCAAAACACTTAAATATATGAAGAGAACATTTAGTACATTGTTTGTAATCAAAAGAAAGGCTTTAAGAAAAGATGGTAGAGCGCCCATTTTGTGCCGTATTACAGTAAATGGGACTGCTGTCGCTTTTTCTTGTCAGTTGTATGTTAAGCCCGAAATGTGGAATGCAAGGGAAAATATGGCGGAAGGCAAAGGACGCGAGGTCAAACAAATCAACCGTGAATTAGAGAAAATACGTAAAGGGCTACGGTTTCACTATGAAAAGATTTTTAACGGTATTGGGCCTATGACTGCCGATAGAGTTAAAAGTTCGTATCTCGGATTTGATAGAAGTTGCCGAACTTTATTACAGGTATTTGAAAGTCATAATAATGACTATTCACGGCTTGTAGAGAATGGTATAAGACAGAGAAGCACTTATGAACGTTATGAAATGGTGTTTCGTCATCTACAAGAATTTATGATGAAGAAATATAAGTTGAAAGATATTGCCTTTGTTGATTTGCGACCAAATTTCATTATGGACTTTGAGAGTTTTTTACGAACTAAAAAGAATTTATGTAATAATACTGTATGTGTATATATCACTCCGCTCCGAAAGATGGTTTCGATAGCTCAAAACAACGGTTGGTTGGACTATAATCCTTTTGCAAACTATCATATACCATTGCAGAGGAATGAAAGAGAAATTTTAACGATGGATGAAATTGAGCGAATCATGAATTTGGAAATACCGCCTAAAAAGAAGAATGTAATACTTACTCGTGATATGTTCATATTCTGCACATTCACAGGAATTTCATTCATTGATTTGAAAGGATTAACGTATGACAATATAAAAGAAACAGTTTCCGGTCAATGGATAAGTTTTCAAAGACAAAAGACAGGAGTGTGGTGCAATATTCCATTACTTAAAACTCCCCAAAAGATATTGGTCTCATACAAACACAAGAAAAAAGGGGTACCATTGTTTGAACTGCCACATTACGGAACTATGATTTCTGCATTAAGACGTATAGTCCAAATGTGCAATATTGAAAAGCGGGTTTCGTGGCACACGAGTAGGCATAGTTTCGCTTCCGAAATATGTTTAAGGAACAGCGTTCCGATAGAAACCATCAGTAGAATGTTAGGACATACGGATGTGAAAACGACAAGGATATATGCCCAAACAAGTAATACCATTATTGAACGGGATATGTTAAACTTGGCAAAACGCTTAAAAGATTTATAAGCAATATGAGGTAACGATTTAATCTTCGCTACCTCATATTGTTTTCAGTTCAATCTTTTGGTTATTTGCAAAATACCAGTTACCTTTGCACAAAGAGTTGTTTGATATTAGCAAAGCACAGCGTATCGGTGCGGTGGTAATGTCGCTAAATCGTTACCAGCAACTTTTGACCTCTTTATTGACTTCTGTCACTCAATTAGATACGATTTTCTTTATTATCCGGGGCAAAGATACAAAAAAAAGTGAAAACTGAAAAGTGAAAACTGAAAAGTGTTGTGCGCTTCACGCGAGATTTATGCGCAGCCGGAGAAGTTACTATAAGTCAAATGAGTTAGAATGGGTTACTATAGGCAAAGCGCAAGCATCAGAACCCATAAGAACCTATCATAACACATAGCAACCCACCTCCCCCAAAAGCACTTCCTCTTCTCCTTATAAACAAGCATCGCAGACACCGCACTTTTGAGTTTTCAGTCTATTGAGTTCTCACACGACACAAGAAGAGCCCATTTATTACAAACCCAAGAATATGGTATTACAATTGTGTTACATTTCAAAAAAAGGAGAAATTATGCTTTGCCGTAATAATATTATTTCCTACATTTGCACTCGAAACAGAGATTTGATGCTTTATGGCTAAAAGAGTTTTGAGATATCTGATACCACTCGTAGTTGTGCTACTGGGCCTTATTGGCAATAGCTCAGCCATGGAATCAACATTCACAAACAACTCACATAGCATCCCTACCTCCGAACTTAGAACAGAGTGCGCCCTTGAGTGCGCCGAGGGGGAGTCCACCCTGTGTCTGCCACGCCAAGTATCTGCATCAAGCCCTACACATCTGCATGGAGCGGCTAAGCGATGCAACAATGCACATAAGCACAACTTCGAGTTCACAAAGAGCGGCAAGTGCTTCAGCACCTGCATCGGAGGATATATTCATCAACACCAACTCTCAACACACCTCTCTTTTACCAAGTCACACCATCGTCTGATTGGGCTTGGTAAACTTATTATTTAGCCCACTTATAGATAAAAGCAGTCCCACCCTTACGCAAGGATGGTGGCTCGTTGTATAGCCATACAACACTACAACCAACAAAATTATCTATAACAAAACTAAACAATAAGACTATGAATCAGCAATTTATAAAGGTCCGTTCAGTAAAGGACATCGCCATATCTTCATCATTTATCCTCGTAGGTTTCATCCTGACACTTCTTCCATACGGCATGGGAGTAACACTCCTCGGATGCACACTTATTCTCGTAGGTGCAGTACTTGCCGTTGTGCTAAAAAGTGCCTATCGCGAGGTTAACAACCCGGGCATCTACTACAAAAAGGAGCTATTCTTTGAGCCTAAGCATAAGGCAGAACTTGCAAAGGCAGTGAAGCAAAATCCTGCAAATATTGACCTTAGCGACGAGGGCAAGGGACTATCCATACGCCTCGACCTCTACTATAGCAGAGTATCCGAGAGAGCCTTCCTTCAGCTCTTTGAGTATGTGCCTTATGAGTATGTTGCCGTAAGCGAGATTGCGGAGTGTGACAGAAACGAAGTTAAACATATTATAAAGTAAAATGGAGTATTTAATTCTAATTATTTCGTTGGCAGGCATCGTCTTCGGCGCGGATTTTCTCGTCGCCGGGGCGGTGTCGGTAGCCCGAAAATTCAAGGTCTCCGATTTTGTTATCGGAGCAGCAATCGTGGGTGTGGGAACATCCATGCCAGAGCTTGTTGTTAGCTTCCTTGGCGCATTGGGAGGCAATGCCGATGTTGCCATAGGCAATGTTGTAGGCTCCAACATCTTCAATGTCTTGGGCATCTTGGGTCTTACGGCACTAC
This sequence comes from Alistipes sp., assembly GCA_045650465.1. Lineage (GTDB taxonomy): Bacteria > Bacteroidota > Bacteroidia > Bacteroidales > Rikenellaceae > Alistipes. The sequence continues at coordinate 18,101 of JAZRRF010000040.1, read as the reverse complement.
TCTTCCCTGTGGCCATAGGACGCAAGGAGCTGAAGTTTGAGATTCCGCTATGTATCGGCGTGTCGCTACTTTTGATGGTGCTTGCCCTCAACTTCTTCAACGGCACACCTGCGGTTATTGGTCGCATCGATGGCGTAGTGCTATTACTCATATTCGTAGTTTTCATGTGGTACTCGTTTGCACGCGACAGAAAGAGCGCTACGGAGCAGGAGAGTATCACCGAGGAGACTACCCCGCTATGGCTCGCTATAGTCAAGATTGTTGGTGGCCTTGCGCTCCTTATCACAAGCTGCGACCTCTTCGTGGATAACGCTGTGCTTATCGCCAAGTCGTTTGGTGTGAACGACGCCTTTATCTCGCTCACACTTATCGCCTGCGGAACATCGCTTCCGGAGTTGGCGGCATCATTAGCTGCGGCGATGAAGAAGAATACCGCCTTAGCATTGGGAAACATCGTTGGCTCGAACATCTTTAACATCACACTCATCCTCGGTCTTAGCTCTCAGGTTATGCCACTAAACTCTGCGGGTATCACCGCCGTGGACTACGCCGTGATGATTGTGGCAGCACTCATGCCTCTTATCTTTGGTCTTAGAGGCAAGATTGGCAGAGTGGGTGGTGCTATGATGTTCATCTGCTTTGTGGCGTATAACTGGTATTTAATTTCAAATCAAATAATTTAGTTTATGGGAATAATGCAAATCTTCACACTGTTAGGAGCATTGGGAATGTTCCTCTACGGTATGAACCTTATGAGTTCTGGTCTGCAAAAGGCTGCCGGCGATAAACTTCGCGGTCTGCTTACAGCAATGACCTCTAACCCTTTTAAGGGTGTTATGACTGGTGTCGGTGTTACCTCGCTCATTCAGTCATCATCGGCAACTACGGTGATGGTCGTGAGCTTCGTGAATGCAGGTCTTCTAACCCTCGCACAGGCTATTGGCGTGATTATGGGTGCCAATATCGGTACAACCGTTACAGCATGGCTCGTAGCATGGCTTGGCTTCAAGGCCGATATCTCTATCCTCGCCATTCCACTTATGGCTGTAGGTTTCCTCTGCTCAAACTCTAAGAAGAACCAGCGTCAGAATATCGGTGAGCTTATCGTGGGCTTCTCGCTTCTCTTCCTCGGTCTTTCGTTTATGAAGGAGTCTGTACCGGATCTTAACCAGACACCTGAGGTTCTTGAGTTTGTTAAGAGCTGGGCAAGCCATGGCTTTGGCTCGGTGCTTATCTTCTTGGTATTTGGTACAGTGCTTACGCTTGTATTGCAGTCATCATCTGCCACTATGGCAATTACACTTATCATGCTTAGCATGGGCTGGATACCGTTTAACATGGCATGCGCCATGGTACTTGGTGAGAATATCGGTACTACCATCACTGCCAATATTGCAGCTTCGGTAGGTAATACACAGGCTAAGCGTGCCGCGATGTCGCACACCATATTTAATGTATTTGGCGTTATCTGGGCATTGATACTCTTCAAGCCATTCTTGGCTTTGGTAGGCTCAATTATCGAGTTGTTCGGACTACCTAACCCTGCGGCTGAGGGCTTTATTGTAGATCCAAACTCAGCATCGGATAGCACTGCAGCGTTGTATGGTCTTTCGATGCTCCACACTCTATTTAACACCTTCAACACACTTATCCTTATATGGTTTGTGCGCTTTATTGAGAAGGCTGTTAAGTCCATCATCAAGAGTCCTAAGAACCAGGAGAGCGATGCTTTCCGCCTAAAGTATATCTCTGCAGGTCCTCTTGCAACACCTGAGCTTGCTACCGAGCAGGCCTTCAAGGAGATTATCCACTTTGCCGAGATCTCGCGCAACGGTCTTGGCTACGCTAAGCAGGCACTTATGGAGAGTGATGCGGATAAGTTCGAGGAGCTACGCAAGAAGTTGGTTAAGTACGAGGAGATTTCGGATAAGATTGAGTATGAGATCGCATCGTTCCTAAATGCCGTATCGGCAAGCGATATCAGCGAAGCCACATCCATCAAGATTAAGGCTATGTATAAGATTATCGGCGAGATGGAGTCGTTGGGCGATTCGGGCGAGGCTATAAGCCGTATTCTTGCACGCCGCAATATCCACAAGAAGAGCTTCGATGAGACTACAATTAAGCATCTTATGGATATGACCGAGGCTGTGGATGGCGCATACGAGGCGATGATCACAAACCTCAACGCAGCACATAATGGCGAGCTTGAGGATATATCTAACGCCTATAACGCCGAGGAGCATATCAACACCCTTAGAAACAACCTCCGCGATGCCGAGATTGAGGATATCGAGGAGGGCGGCAAAAACTACCAGACAAGTGTCTATTACATCGACATTGTCAACGAGTTGGAGCGCATGGGTGACTTTATAATCAATATCTCTCAGGACTTGGATAGAGCCTTTAGGGAATAGCACATTGTAGAGAAGTTAGAGTAGGGATTGTTTTCCGTTTGGGAAATAATCCCTATATTTGTGCCGCGAAACTTAAAATACCAAATAAATATGCTAATTAAAGGACTCTCTACAATCGGACTTCTTGTATGCTCGAATATATTTATGACCCTCGCGTGGTATGGTCATATCGCCTTTAAGTCGCAGCTACAGCGTTGGGGCATCTTCGCCATCATACTCTTCAGCTGGGGCATCGCGCTCTTTGAGTACTGCTTCCAGGTACCAGCCAACCGCATCGGTAGTGCCGAGCTTGGCGGCCCATTCACCCTATGGCAGTTGAAGGTTATTCAGGAGGTTATCTCGTTGGTAGTCTTCACCCTCTTTGCCGTACTCTTTGTCAAGGGCGACCCACTAAAGTGGAACCACCTCGCAGGTTTCGCCTGCTTGGTAGCCGCGGTTTACTTTATCTTTAGAAAGTAAAAAAAATGGATGTTCGATGAACATCCATTTTTTTCTATTATTTTTTGTTGAATTTCCGCTTAAACCATAGATAGTAGCCTGTGAGCGGCAACGATGCACCCAACATCGCGGCAAGAAACCATAACACGCGAGTGAGATAGCCTCCGAAGTTACCAACATGGATGGCATATATCCAGCCGCTGACCTTTTGGCGGCGTGGTGCATCATCATACATCTCCACAGACGCAATACCACCATCAGCGTTCAAGGTATATTTATCCGCCGCGCGAGGATTTCCCATGCCCGCAAGTTTTACTGACACGGAGTTCGGTGTAACTGTAACCTCGTTATACACATCATACCTTGCGACAATATCTTCATAGGCTATATCCATAGCGGCATAGTCGCCACCACCCTTGCTGCGCTGTGGCTGCTGCATCTGAGTCTGTTTACCCTCCGCGCCAAATAGTTTATATACGGTGGTACGATACCAGCCAAACGACCATGTAAGACCCGTAAGTGCCATAGCAAGGACAAGCACCGCGGCATATATACCTCCCGCGACATGCAGGTCGTATAAAAACCTTCGCCAGCCGTGGCGCACCGACACCTTGGAGCGATTTTTAAGCATCTTAACGCTCTTGGGTATCCATATAACCACACCCGAAAGCAGGATAAATACCAGAGTAAGTGTGCTTATACCCACGATAACCTTACCCCAAAAGATACCACCATCCGCAGGTTTGGAGTCCATAAGCCAGCGGTGCATACGGAACATCGTGCGGAAGAATGGCAATCTCTCGGGCGAGCCAAGCACCTCGCCGCTATATTGATCGACATATACCGCCGCATGCTTAGGCTTCGAGAGGTTAACCTTCCATGTACGCTCCACATCCGAGCTTACAGTGATACCCGTGATGCGCTGATCCTCCTCAAGCATAGGCTCGACCATTGCCACCACTTCATCGAAGCTAAGTGTCACATCGCCCACGCTCTCAACACGATAGTAATGGCGCTGGACAGCCTCGCTTATCTCCTTTTCGAAGATAAGCATAGCACCCGTGAAGCAGGTTATCGAGATAACCAGACCTACAGGCAGCGATAGCCACAAGTGAAGGTTTTTCATCAACTTTCTCATAAATACCACTCTACTTTAGAGGTTTCATTCTACCCACTGCGCCCACCTGCGTAGCCTCAACCGTAAGCCCCTTTGTGGCAATAGCCGTGGCGTGGTCGATAACATATATCGCAGGATAGCTATTTGTTGTTGTCACAGCGATATAGCTCTTGCCCGCCTCGGTATATGGGGCGTTACCAAAGCTCGATACCACCTCCTTCTCGGGAAGTCCCGTAACAAGCGTAAGGGTCATAGCCTCGGCATCGAATATAGCAAGTTCGTTGGCAACCATTGTAGCACCAGGCACAAACACCGAGTCATACATAAGCAAGAGAAACTTATTCGCGCCAATATACCATGTACGCAAGAAGGAGCGACCATCCGAGAGTGCCTCGATGTTAACATAGTACGACTCATCGAACTCCATATTTGCAGCCTTGATACGCATAACACCCGCAGGGAGGGTTGTACGCTGACGCTCATCACTCATCATCTTAGCGTAGGATGGCGAGAAGACATATACATCGCCACTCTCCGTACCCCACACCATCTGATAGTACTGCGACTTATTACGACCTGCCGCATAGCTAAGCTTGTCGGTGCGAATAAGGCGCTTATTTGTCAGGCTCTCGTCATCGAACACCGCTACCCAGCACTCATCGGGGTACTGTGTCCACTGCAACTCTCCCTCCTTATATGCGCCACTGCCTGAGCCACCAGCCTCAGTCTTAACCAAATCTGCGTAACCTTCTCTAATCCACTTGCCACCATCAGCCTTAACACCATACTGACTAAGACCCATAGGCACAGCCGCCGAGTATATCTTGTTTCCCACCTGCTCGATGCCCGCAAGTGTTACATACTCACCATTACCAACGAAATTTTCAGCCAAATATTGCTCCTCAAGGGTATCATTCGTCGTGTAGGTCTCATCCTCAACATTGAGCAACGACACAAGTATCGACTTTGGAAGGTAGCCATACTCATCTGCCCACTCCTTAGGGCCATCACCCGTAGATGTTGTCATAACATAGTCGCCATAAATACCTACGGTGGTAAATCTACGCACAGCATACTCCGCCGAGCGTGCCGAAAGCGTATAGTCCTCGTTCATAATATATGAGCGTGTTGTACCGGCATTACCCTGATTATAGGTAAGGCCATAGAGGTACTTATCGCCCCAGAACACCCAATAGGATGCGCCATCGTTCACAAGACCGCGCTCCATACCCACACTACCGCCATCCAGCGACTCGGCACTAAGCAGAGCATTGGTCGTGGTATTGGAGAATGTACCCTGCGAGGCGATAACATAGGGACGGGCAACACCATCGTTATAACCTAAATCTGCATGAGGGTCATCATTCTGACACGATGCAAAGAGAACGACAGCCAGGGCTGCGATAGATAGTTTCGATAAAATTCTTGTTTTCATATACTTAACATTTTAATTATAAACACCCTATTATTTTCCTCCAAACGCCACGCGGAACTTGGCGTAGTAGGCCCTACCCGCCTTCTGGAGGCTAAAGTTATCGTATAGTCGCTCGTTTGTAAAGTTGCGACACTCCACCGATATGTTATACTTACCTCTATCAATCGAGTAGTTCAACGATATGTTGTGCGACAGCTGCGTGGGCACCATATAGTCGCCCTTGTTCACACCTATACGCGATGAGTAGTAGTAGAAACTATGCAAATACTGATTGTCATATACAAGCGAAAGTGTATTACCTCGCCTTAAGCAATCGCTCCATGTAAGCGTAATATCGCTATCGGCAAAGAGATACGGGATATTAGGCATACGGTCGCCATAGCCAAGGTTAGGCATCGCCACCGTGCCTATGGCAATAGGCATATTATCGCGCACATCCATATACGATATATTACCACCCACCGAGAGCCACGCTCCAAGGGCATAGCGTGCTGAGAGGGTCAAACCCCAAGTGCGTACACGGCCATAATTGATGTACGAAGCCGCACTCTTACCGCCACTTATATCCACGATGTTGCGCTGTATATAGTCGCGTGTATCGCGCCACACGAAGCCACCATCCAGGTATATCGAGTGCTGCTCATCGCCACCAAAGCGCTCCGAATAGCTGATATTCAGATTTATGTTATGGCTACTCTCAGGGCGTATTGAGATATCTCCCTGCTCCAAATCCTCATCGCCAAACATCTCTTCGATAGTAGGCAGACGATAGGCTCTTTCGAACGACAACTTAGTCTGTAGGGCGGGCAAAAGGAAGTATGTTCCCGCAACGCCATAGCCCAAGGCATCCTCACTGCGTGTAGTACGCACAAAGGCGGACTGATTGCTATCCGTAGCTATGGGACCTGCAACACTCTGTGTATAATACTTTGTAAAGAGCGTCGCATTCCAGCGCTTAGATGGCATATAGCGATACTGCAAGCCTGTGATATTCTTTCTTGTCTGCTTATCTATAGTCTCCTCCTCGGCCTTATTACTTAGCAGCGAAGTATTATGACGGACAAAGCTATTCAAGACATGGTTTATAGTAAAGATATGCGAGCGACCAAGGCGATAATTGAGTGTCGCTGTGGCATTCCAATTATTATTGGTTGAGCGCATATGCTGGTATGACTGCTCACCCGCAGAGTTTAGGCGCGAAGTCTCACCAAGCCAATTATACTTATACTGCGCCGTATCTATATTATATGTTATATTGTGGTTGTAGTTCGCCGTGAGCGTTATATCAAGACCCTCAACAAGGAGGTTATGCTTATGATACTCCACCGAGGGCATAAGCGAGTGACCACGGCGCAGCTTATCGCCATATACAATCTCCTGACGCACACCTGTTTGAATCTCCTTGTACATTCTTGAGTAGTTAACGCCAAAGAGCAGCCTATCTGCCCAGCCCTTACCTCTGACACCCACCTTTGCCACCACGCTTTCGTTGTGGTAGGTATCGTGGAAACGCTCAACACTCCTAAGCTTGGTCTTGTCTATGCGTCCCGTAACGAAATCCTCAACAGGAGTATCTACTTTATAGTTGTTGTTCGAGTAGTTCTGAAAGGCGTATAGCTCCCAAACTAAGCCATTATCGAGGCTCTGACCGGCATTTACTGAACTGCGATGAGTGCCAAACGAGCCAAACGAATATGAGGCATCAGCATGCCAGCTACGGCGCGACTTTTTGGTTACAATATTTATCACACCACCTAAAGCATCCGAGCCAAAGCCCACAGGCACAACGCCACGATATACCTCAATACGCTCAGCATAACCCGCAGGGATGTTGTTTAGCGAGAAGGCTCCGCCCACACCCTCCTGTGGCACACCGTCAATAAAGACCTTGACATGCTTGCCCGAGAAGCCATCCACCGTAAGAGCCATATCCGAACCTACACCTCCCGACTCACGAAGCTTGACACCAGGAGCACTCGACAAAGCATCCGAGATGCTCTTATTACTATTTTGTAGCGCACGCGTATCAATCGCCACAGCATTAAATGCCGAACGACGCAGACGACCCACGCCAGATGCCTCGACTACAATCTCATCTATACCTTTAGACTCTGTCTCAAGCACCACATCAAACTCGTTATAACCCTTGTGGACTTCGACCCTCTCATGCTTTGTGGCGTAACCCAACATCTGTACAACTATATCCACCTCGCCAATATCGACACCCAAAGAGTAGTACCCCTTATCGTTTGCCGTAACACCACGCGATGTACCATCAATATATATGGTTGTATATGGAAGAGGATTGCCCTCGTCATCACGCACAACGCCAGCTATTGTAGCCCCATGTGGAGGCTCAGTTGCAAACAACGACATCGCAACACACTGCAACACAGCTATAAATATAAGGTATAGTAGTCTGCTTCTCATAATTAAAAACCGCTTATTTTCACACTGCAAAGGTACGCTATGCCAACAACTTAGACAATCGCCGAATTTGGGGAAATATCAATATTACACACCCCCAAAATATGGGGATAAAAAAATGGGATCGACCTAAAAAAGGTCAATCCCGTTTTATCTATATCGTCCTATACCTGAGAGTTACTCTCTATTGCCCAAGATACGCAAGAGGTGCAAGAAGAGATTTACGAAGTCGAGATAAAGAGTCAATGCACCAAGCAACGCATACTTATGACCCATATCATCCGCTGTGCCATGCTGTGTGAGCATCATCTTAATCTCCTGAGTATCATAGGCAGTAAGTCCCACAAAGATAAGGACGCCTGCATAGCTAACAATCCAATATAGCGTCTCTGAGTGCATGAAAATATTTACCACCGAGGCGATGATAATACCTATAAGCGCCATTAGCAGCATGCTACCCAAGCGCGAAAGATCCAAACGCGTAGTGTAACCTAAGATGCTCATTGCAAGGAATGTTCCCGCCGTGATAAAGAAGGTCGAGGCTATCGAACTCATAGTATAAACTACGAATATCGAAGACATGGTTACACCCATAAGCACCGAGTAGAGGATAAATAGCAGCGTTGCGGCACCCATAGACAAGGCGTGTAAGCGCGCCGAGAGCCATACGACAAGACCGAGCTGTGCGATGATAGAGATCCACACTATCGCACTATTCTCCGCCAACATCTGCCAAAAGGCTGGCGAAGCGGAGAGAAAGTATGCCACGATACCCGTAACAGTAAGAGCTGCGGCCATCTGCATATAAACACTTTTGAGGAGTACTGACACCGCACCCGACTGGGCATTTTGTGCCGAAGAGACATAGTTTGCCATAACGCTACAAATTATTTTGTAGCCCCTCCGAGACTCGAACTCGGATCTAAGGTTTAGGAAACCTTCGTTCTATCCCTTGAACTAAAGAGCCATATCTATTTTGCAAATATAACAAAAATTTTGCAAACAACAATCCATTACAGCAAAAATGGACAATCTAGGGGAAACTTTCACCTATATGCCCCACTCCTTAATCGTAATGTAGAAAAATTTTTTACTTCTAAATTTACATCACACATAAGCAACAATACACTATTATACAACATATTAACAAATAATAAACAAACAATAGTCCATATACAATATTAGAAAATTGGTTGAAAATTGGGTGCGTTACAAAAAAAAGTATATATTTGCAATATTAAATAGATACTTTCAAAACAGAAACACTATATGTTGGAAAGAAATTTAATTAAGATTTACGAGCAGAGTTTTCGCGAAAATCGCGAGATGTCGGCTCTTACAGACTACTTCAAGGGTGAGACATTCTCTTACTATGAGGTGGCTAAGGAGGTGGCTAAGATTCACCTTATGTTCAAGGAGGCAGGCATTGAGAAGGGAGACAAGATAGCTCTTATCGGTCGTAACAATACACGCTGGTGCATAAGCTACATAGCAACAATCACCTATGGTGCTGTAATTGTTCCTATCCTTCAGGACTTCAATCCTAACGATGTTATCAACATTGTTAACCACTCTGAGAGTAGAATGCTATTCTTGGGTGATAACTACTGGGATGATATCGAGGGCGAGCAGATTCCTGGCATCGAGGCGGTATTCTCACTCACAGACTTCCATGTAATCTACGAGCGCGAGGGAAACAAGATTACCAACTACATGAAGAATATGCTCTCGCACTATCGTCAGGCATATCCTCGTGGATTCAGCATTGACGACATCAAGTATCCAGAGATACCTAATGAGGCAATATGTCTGTTGAACTACACCTCTGGTACCACAGGCTCATCTAAGGGTGTTATGCTCTCGGTGAACAACCTCACAGGTAATATCGGTTTTGCCATGGATATGGTAAACCCTGAGACCGGAGAGCACTACTTCCGCAAGGGTGGTCGTACACTTTCATTCCTACCTTTGGCACACGCCTTTGGTTGTTCGTTCGATTTCCTAGGTCCATTGGCTTGCGGCGCTCACATCACACTCCTCGGTCGTATTCCATCGCCTAAGATTCTTGTTGAGGCTATGAAGGTAGTACGCCCTACGGTGGTATGTGCAGTACCTATGATTCTTGAGAAGGTATATCGCAAGATGATCCTTCCACTTCTTGAGAAGAAGCCTATGAGTATCGCGATGCGTATTCCTCTAATCAACACAGCGATTTACTCAACCATACGCACAAAACTTATAGAGGAGTTTGGTGGTTGCATCGAGATATTTGTTGTTGGTGGCGCAGCCCTTAACAAGGAGACTGAGGACTTCCTACGCCTTATCAAGTTCCCAATCACCGTAGGTTACGGCATGACCGAGTGCGCACCTCTTATCAGCTTCGAGTTACCTACCCTATTTAAGTCAGGCTCATGTGGTCGAATCCTTCCTAAGGAGCTTTTGGAGGGTAAAATTCTATCACGCGACCCTGAGAATATTCCTGGCGAGTTGCTTGTACGTGGTGAGCATGTCATGATGGGTTACTACAAGAATGAGAACGCTACAAAAGCCGTTCTCGATGAGGATGGTTGGCTCCATACAGGCGATATGTGTACCATGGATAGCGACGGTACAATCTACATCCGCGGTCGTTGTAAGACCATGATTCTCTCAAGCTCAGGTCAGAACATCTACCCTGAGGAGATCGAGGAGCGACTAAACAACCTCTACTTGGTAGGTGAGTCACTTATTATCGAGAATAATGGTAAACTTACTGCTCTTGTTGTTCCAGACTATGATTTGGCTACTGCCGAGGGTATCAACCTTGACAACCTGCAGGAGATTATGAATAACAACCTTCAGCAGCTTAATACGATGGTTGCATCATACGAGAAGGTGTCCAACATCGTTATTCACCGCGAGGAGTTCCTAAAGACCCCTAAGCGCAGTATCAAGCGCTACCTATATAGCGCAGAGCGCCTCGGACTTAACTAACAATAAAAACCGACCTAAGTTGCTTTAGGTCGGTTTTTTATTGAATTAGTAGAGAGTAATTAGTAATTAGAAAAGTTAAAAGCCTTTGACTTTTTAGGGGAGGGGACAAGAGAGACCAGAGAGACCAGAGCGAGGACGGGTATCAGTCTGCGTTGTCACTATCGAGCGCTACACACTGCCGTGCGTTGTCCGCGACTTCGCTTTCGTCTCTTTCGTCTCTCTTGTCTCTCTTGTCTCTTTTGTCTCTTTCGTCTCTCTTGTCTCTTTCGTCTCAAAAAAAATATCAATTAGCACCACGACCTAATTTCTTGTCAGAGTGGTGCAGATGTGGCGATGACACGAGAAAGCCCGGATGGGACATACTTAGCGTATTTCCCATTCGGGCTTTCGTCTGAAGCGTCGCAGATGCGCCGCTATCACAAGAAATTACCAGATGATAACACGCTCCTCCTCAGGCATATACATCGCATCAGCCTCTGTAATACCGAAAGCATCGTAGAATGACTGGATATTGCGAAGTGTAGCGTTCACACGGTTCTTACCAAGTGAGTGAACATCGACCTTTGTAAGGCGCTCCTTCTCCTGGTCAGTGATATTCTGCGCCCAGAGAGTTGCGTAACCGATATAGAAACGCTGCTCACCTGTGAAGCCATCAATATCTGCTGGACGACCCTCATCCCATGCGTAGTCCTTAAGACCTGTGAAAGCAAGGCGAAGACCACCCTGGTCAGCGATATTCTCGCCCAAAGAGAACTTACCATCAGCAAACAAACCTGGAAGAATCTCGATTGCGTTGAACTGCTCAACAAGGATATTTGTCTTAGCCTCAAATGCTGCACGATCCTCCTTAGTCCACCAGTCGTTCATATTACCGTAGAGGTCGAACTGTGAGCCTTGGTCATCGAAACCATGAGTCATCTCGTGTGCGATAACCACACCGATAGCACCATAGTTTACAGCGTCATCAGCATTAGGGTTGTAGAATGGAGGCTGAAGAATTGCTGCAGGGAAGCAGATCTCGTTTGTTGTAGGCATGTAGTATGCGTTAACCATCTGTGGTGGCATCATCCACTTCTCGCGATCAACAGGCTTACCAACCTCAGACATAGAGTCAGCAGTGTACCAGCGGTTAGCCTCAACAACATTCTCCCAGTAGCTCTTAGCAGGATCTACAGCGAGTGTCGAGTAGTCCTTCCACTTGTTAGGGTAGCCAATCTTCACGGTGAAGGCGGCAAGCTTCTCCTGAGCCTTAGCCTTTGTGGTATCACCCATCCAATCAAGAGCCTCGATATGCTTAGAGAATGCCTTCTGGATGTTCGACACCATAGTCTCTACACGCTGTTTCTCCTCCTCAGGGAAGTACTTAGCAACATACATCTGACCTACAGCCTCCGAGAGGATTGAGTTAGGTACACCCATAGCGCGCTTCCAGCGTGGGCGAATCTCCTGTGTACCAGACATAGTCTTGCCGAAGAACTCGAACGATGCAAGAGCGAACTCCTCGCTAAGGTATGACGCAGCAGCGTCGATGTAGTGTACTGCAACATATGCACGCAACGCCTCAATAGGTGTAGTCGCCAATACATTCATGATGTTGGCGAATGATGATGGCTGACTCACAACAACCTTGTTGATAGCCTCGATACCCATAGCCTCGAAGTATGTGTTCCAATCAACTGTTGTGAACTCCTTGCATAGAGCCTCCATAGTGTATGGGTTGTAGCCCTTAACGATATCGCGGCACTCAACATTTGACCAAGACTTCTCAGCGATAGCATCCTCGATAGCGAGAACATCCGAAACCATCTTCTTGTGGTCACCCTCAACACCTGCAAGCGAGAGAATCTTCTCAAGGTATGCAACATAGGCCTCCTTGATATTAGCGTTCTTCTGGTCGATGTAGTAGTCGCGGTTACCCATGCCAAGACCACCCTGCTCAAGGTAGAGGATAGTCATGTTACTATCTGCAAGATCTGCAGCAGGATAAGCAGCGAAGAATACGCCGATACCATCGGTGTGAAGAGCTGGGATAGAGGCGATGAGTGCCTCACGGCTATCAGTTGCAAGGATAGCGTTCAACGCCTCGCGGATAGGCTCAGCTCCCTCGCGGTTAAGACGCTCCTCGTCAAGACCCATCTTGTAGAGGTCAGAGATCTTCTGTTCTACGCTACCGAACTCAGCCTCTGTCTTAGACATCTCGTTAAAGAGTTCATTGATACGAATCTCGTTGTTCTCACGAAGAACATCGAAAGAGCCATAACGAGAATACTCAGGCTTAAGTGGGTTGTTCTTCTGCCAACCACCAGTAGCCCACTGGTAGAAGTCATCGTTGCGCACGATAGACTCATCAAAATTTGCCTTGTCGATAGCAGGAACCTGCTTATCGCCATTTGCACATGCAGTCATCATAAGTGCAGTTGCAAGGAATAGAGTTAATTTTTTCATTATTTGATGATTAGTAATTTGTAGTTAGGTTTTAGAGAGTTGAATTTTGGGACTCTGGGTATTATGGGTAGTGTGGGTATTATGGGTATCATGGGTATTTTACCCAATCTACCCATTATACCCACTGCGTAGCAGTCGCTTGGAACAAGCGAAATACCAACTTTCAGGGTAGCACCCAATTTCTTGTCAGAAGGCTGCAGATACAACGCTCGGCAAAATTGGCTGCGATGGGCTGTACTTGGGCGTACTGCCCATTGCAGACATATTTTGTTAGCGGCAGTAGATGTCTGCCTTATCACAAGAAATTACTTTCTAATGGCAGCTACACCTGGCAACTCCTTACCCTCCATATACTCAAGGAGAGCACCGCCACCTGTAGATACATACGATACCTTATCAGCAAGACCGAACTTGTTGACACAAGCTACAGAGTCGCCACCACCGATAAGTGAGTATGCACCATGCTTCTCGGTAGCCTCAGCGATAGCCTCAGCAACAGCGCGTGAGCCTGTAGAGAACTTGTTAATCTCGAATACGCCGACAGGACCATTCCAAAGAATAGTCTTGCAACCAAGGATATGCTCGCGGAACTTAGCCTTACCGCCTGTAGCGATATCAACACCCTCCCACTCATCTGGGATGTTGTTTGCTGGAGCCTCCTGAGTATTTGCATTCTCAGAGAAGTCGTCACAGATAAGAGCATCTGGAGAGCGTAGAATCTGAATACCACGCTCCTCGGCCTTCTTCAAAATCTCAAGAGCTACAGGGAACATATCTGGCTCGCAGATTGATTTGCCCTCCTTACCGCCCTCAGCACCTGCGAAGGTGTAGGTCATACCGCCACCGATGATGATAGAGTCAACCTTCTCCATAAGCTTCTCGATGATGGTAATCTTTGTAGATACCTTCGAGCCACCGATGATAGCACAGAATGGACGCTCAGGGTTCTCCATAACACCGTCAATAGCCTTAAGCTCGTTCTCCATAACATAGCCGAACATCTTATCCTGTGGGAAGTAGTCAGCGATAAGAGCTGTAGAGGCATGAGCACGGTGTGCAGTACCGAAGGCATCGTTGATATAGCAATCGGCATACGAAGCGAGCTTCTTAACGAACTCCTTCTGTGAAGCCTTAACAGCCTTCTTAGCCTCTGCCTTCTCCTCGTCTGATGCATCCTCAGCCAAGCCGCGTGGTTTACCCTCCTCCTCAGCGTAGAAACGCAAGTTCTCAAGCAACATAACCTCGCCAGGCTTGAGGTTTGCAGCCATCTCAGCCGCCTTCTCGCCCATGCAGTCACCAGCGAACATAACCTTTACACCAAGGCGCTCCTCGATAGCGTAAATAATCTGCTCCAAAGAGTACTTTGGATCTGGATTCTTCTTAGGACGACCAAGGTGTGACATAAGAATCACTGAGCCACCACCAGCCAACACCTTCTTAATGGTTGGTATCGCAGCGCGAATACGAGTATCGTCAGTAACCTTACCCTCAGCATTGAGAGGCACATTAAAATCTACACGGATAATCGCACGCTTACCCTCGAAGTTGTAGTTATCAATTGCAAACATAAGAAATCTTTAATTTATGAATTAAACTTTGGGGACAAAGTTAATAAAATAGTTAAAATTCTCAAAAAAACTTAGCTATTAGTGGTGGTCATCCACAATCACCACGCCATACTCATTCTTGTTGGTAAGCGTTGTACCGTTATACTCACCTGTAAGTGTATGTAGGAAGGCAACAATAGACTCAACATCCGCATCAGCAAGTTCTACATCACACTGGTATAGAGCCATATCGCGCACAGCCTCATCCATAGTTGCACGAGTACCATCGTGGTAGTATGGCCATGTGAGAGCAACATTACGCAAACCTGGAGTCTTGAAGCGGTGACGATCACGCTCCTGCTTAGTCTCCTTATAACGACCGTTATCCTCCTCGGTAAGCTCCAAGCCTCGCTCAGCGAAGTAATGACGGCGAAGACCCATAAGCTCATAGCTCTCGCCACCAAGGTTAATGCCAACATGACAAGTAGCACAACTATGCTCCTTGAATAGCTCATAACCACGCAACTCATCAGCCGTAAGGGCAGTATCATCACCCAACAACCATTTATCGAATTTCGAGTTAGGTGTTACAAGCGTACGCTCGAACTCCTCAATAGCGTTGGTGATATTCGCCTCGGTAAGACCATCAGGATACACAGCATTGAAGGCCTCAACAAAGTCCTTATCTTCCTGTAACTTTGCGATAATCTCATCGAACGATGTAGATGCCATCTCTACAGGGTTGAGTGGAGGACCAGCAGCCTGAGCAGCAAGGGTCATAGCACGACCATCCCAGAACTGAACAAAGTTATAGACAGCGTTATAGACTGTTGGGGCGTTAACACCACCCAAACGCTCCTCAACACCGTGTGAATATTGATGGTTATCCACACCACCTGTATCAAGGGCATGGCACGATGCACAAGAGACGGTATTATCCACCGATAGGCGTGTGTCATGGAATAGCTCAAAGCCGAGATTCACCTTGCGGGCATCAACCTCAGGTAAAGCAACGATAGGACGCACAGGCTCCGCAGCACGCTCACCCACCAAGCCATCATTATAGTGTGCCACGCGGAAATCACGCGCCCACTCAGCAACAATAGAGGCCTTAGCATCGGTCATCTGGCTGCCCCAATGCATTAGATAATACTTAGCCTCAGGCATACTCTTGTTGAGTATAACCCTCTCAACCTTAGCAACATCTATAACAGCAGGCTCAGCATCCTCCTTAAGAGCCTTCATAAGTGGAGCGATGTCATAGGCACGGTAACCATCCTGAGCATCCTGCTTTACGAGCTTACCCACAACAGGGAACTTAGCATAGAGAGGCAACTCTGGCTCAGCAACATGACAGCTAAGGCAACCGCCATCCTCCAAAATCGCAGTTACACGAGCATCAAGAGCCAACTCCTCATTAGGCGTAGAACTTGACAACACTACGCGATAGATGACACATAGCACCACAACAAGTGCCAATGCCACAATTAGTAGGTTTCTTAACAATCTCTTCATAAGACTTAGTTTTATTGGTTATATGTATGTATGCTTGTTTGGGCAGAGGGCAGGTAGTTAACACCATACCAACACATCTGCAATGCGAGGAACGCCAAAATAAGGGTTATGTGGTATAGCCTTCGCGACTTGTGGTGCATAACACTCGGTGCAAGATGTATAGCCACAAGATAGAGACTCCATGTCACCGCAGCCCACGCCTCCTTAGCATCCCAGCTCCAATATGCTCCCCACGCATCCTTAGCCCATAGCGCACCCGTGAGCATGCCGAAAGTAAGAAACGACATACCCGCATATATAAGTCGCTCGATAGCTTGATCTACATCCTCCTTAGGGTACACCATAGCTACAATTGTAAGGAGCGTAGCACATCCAAAGAGCGAGTAGGAGAACATATATACCGAGACATGAGGCACAAACCAGAAGCTTTGCAACGCCGGCATAAGGGTCTGGTCGTGAATCTCAGGCTTGAGGATGTTGATAACCACAAACACCGTGGCAAGCACCGTAGCAAAGAGCATAATCCAACGGTAGCGCCAACGACTATAGGTAAAGAGTCCTGCAAGCAACAAAAAGAAGGAGTACCACAGGCGTGTCTCACCCATGGTGCGTAGTGGCGGGCGCTCAAGAGTCATCCACAACCCCACGATAAAGAGCGCCATGGTGGCTATACCCAAACCCGTGAGGAGCATCGCCACAGAGCTACGCTCCTTGCTACGCAGTGCTACAACAGCACCCAGCAACGAGAGTAGCACAACAACAAGTGCTACATATGGAAATATGTTCCAGCCTACAATCATCCTACTATCTTATCTCTCTGAGGTCCACGCAAGAAGAGCAGCAGACCGCCAAGTATTAACATCACTATACCCGCCATCGAGAGCCACTGCCACGGCTCGTTGACAATCTCCAAGATTGCTATATCTCCCTCTGCGGTCTCCTTGACCGAGGCGAGGTATATCTTCTGGCTCAGTGTGCGGTTGTATGGGTGGTTAACACGCAACACTACACTCTTATCTCCTACTCTCACTCGAGCCTCGTAGTGCGTAGCGACACCTCGCTCATCACACTTCACGATTAACTCTTCCAAACTTATTTCATACGGAAGGATATTCAATATACCCTGCATGGTATATGCCTCATTTGTTGGCGTTGCATCCACAGCGAGGCGCAGTTGCTCCCTATCGGGTGCGCCCCAAAAGCCCGCACCAAGAGCAAGCCATAGACCCATATGGGTGAGGATAAAACGCAAACGCACACCATGAATATTGCGCCAGCCACGAAGTATAACAAAACTTAGATGTGTCAACACAAAGAGTATCGCCAACACTACACACCACGATGTGGTAGCTGGCATGCGTTGCAATCCAAGCACCAAGCCCACAACCGCCATAAGAGATAGCGCAAGCCATGTAGCACTACGCGAAAGCATAAACTTCGTAAAAGAGGATGATGCTTCCTTGCGATATAGTGTAATAATGGCAGTGAGCCACAATGCAATAACAAGAATATTTAACGGAAAGCAAAAAATATGATACGGGAAGCTACCTACGGTAACATCCAACATAAGCGCCACAAACGCCACAACTGATATACCTATCACACCCACCGCCATAGTAAATAGAAGATAATCTGCACAAAGATAACAAAAAAAGTGAAAAGTAAAAAGAAAAAACTAAAAAGTGTGGTGCGCTTTGTATAAGATATATATGCGCAGTCGGTGGGTAGTTATGGGTAGAGTGGGTAGGCGCGGACAACATTTAACTGCACAGCCGTGCAAAGCGCAA